>JAYUYE010000454.1:0-4386 GCA_043752985.1 Myxococcales bacterium | reverse complement strand
AGCCAGGCTGCGCAAGGCCTTCATGTTGCAACCTTCCGAACCATGAGTGCTTCAACGCGCTGCTGGCCTGGATATGAGCCCGTACCTGGGAAACAGCCAAACGAGGAAGGTAGCTGTCGACCCAAGGCGAAGTCGAAGCTGTCGCCGAAGGAGCGCACCGTGCGCGCGCGGCGGAAGAAGCAACTCGGTGCGCAGAAGCGTGCCGGAGTCTCGGCCAAGCAGCGGAGCGCTCGACGCCACGCGACGCCGGCGCCGAAGGGCGCGTCAGCGGCGCGCCGTAAAAAACGTACGAAGCGCTGACCGCGCGCCGCGTGGCGCCGCGCTTGCACGACCCGTGACCATGCAGATGCAACGGATCGGTCGTGCGGCTCTCGCGGGGACTGCGGGTGCCGCGGCGCTCACCACATTGCACGAGGCCGCGCGCAAGCTCAGTCCGCGGGCGCCACGGATGGACATCGTCGGGATGCGCGGCATCGCGCGCCTCCTCACCCGGTTGGAGGTGCGGATCCCGTCCAATCGTGTGCTGCACCAGCTCGCGTTGGCCGGTGATCTGGTCTCGAACGCGGCGTTGTACGCAGCGATCGGGGTTGGACGCGCCAGCCGAGCGCCGGTGCGCGGCGCCGTGCTCGGGGCCCTCGTCGGGCTCGGGGCACTGGTGCTTCCGCGCCAGCTCGGGCTGGGCGATCCTCCACGCAGCGCCGAGTCATCGAACCGGATCATGACCGTGGGCTGGTATGTCGTTGGTGGCCTCGTGGCCGGCCTCGTGCATCGCATGCTCGCGACGCGCCCGCGCCGGTGACAGCCGACCCGAGATGATCCGCGATGTGAGAACCTCGCCCGCGTGATTCGTCTCGGGTTCTTCCTGGTGTTCGCGGCGTGCGCCGGCACCGACCGCGCGCGCGGTCCATCGCCTCGCGATCTCGACATCGACTCGCAACCGCACGCGGTTGCGCAGCCGCCGGTAACCGAAGGATCCGGAAGTCCGGCTGCACCGCCTGTGGCCGCGCCCCTGCCAGCCCTGGTGGCCCAGCCGTTGCCCGCACCCGCGAATCGAGCGACGCTCGAGCGGCTCGCGTGGCTCGCGACGACGACCTCGTTCGTGCTGCGGAGCTCGGCGCACGTGTACGGGACGCCCGACATGACCGGTGAGCCACTCGGCAAGATCATCATCGGGACGCGCCTCCCGGTCGGAGAGAGTGTCGAGGGCGACAAGCGCTGCAAGGTGTGGCTCGCAGCCGCGCCCAGAGGGTGGATCTGCGGCCGGTACGTGAAGCCGAGCACGCTGCCGGTCGCGGCGGTGGTCCAGCCGATCATCCCCGCCGGCAAGCTGCTGCCGCAGGACTATTTCGGCATCAAGAAAGGCGGCAAGCGGTTCGCGACCGAGGACGATATTCGCGCCGACATCTCGCGTCCCGAGCCCAAGGTTCAGTCGACGTACATGGTGACGCGAGACAAGGACAAGACCGTCGAGATCGACGGCATCGCCTACGCGAGCACGAGCGTCGGGTTCGTCGCCGTGACGGATCTCTACAACCACTGGCCGTCCACGTTCGCGGGCGTCGATCTCGTCACGAATCCACCGCCCGCTTGGCCGTTCGCGTGGGTGATCGCAGCGAAGGGCTATACGGTGACGGCGCGCGCGACCGCCGACAAGAAAGGCGCAGAGGCCGGGACGTTCACGCATCGCGAGATCGTGCCGGTGCTCGAGGAAGTGGATGGCTTCGCGCGCGTCGCCGATGGTAAATGGCTACCGCGCGCGAGCGTCCGGATCGCTCGCAAACAACCGCGCCCGGCGGTGGTCGCCGCGCATCCCAAGTGGATCGATCTCGATCGCGACGAGCAGGTGATGGTCGCGTACGACGGAGAGACGCCGGTGTTCGCGACGCTGTTCTCGTCGGGCCGTAACAAGAAGGACACGCCGCCGGCGATCTATCGGATCCGCTCGAAGACGGCCGTGACCAAGATGGCGGCCGAGGAGCGCGAGGTGTCGCACTACGAGGTCTCCGAGGTTCCATGGGCGACGCGGTTTCGCAGTGGTCTGTATTTTCACGCGGCGTACTGGCACGATCAGTTCGGCACCGCGAAGAGCCACGGCTGCGTGAATCTGTCGCCGCGCGACGCGAAGTGGGTTTACGACTGGACCGAGCCCACGATGCCGGTCGGGTGGAACGAGCTAGAGGTTCCCGTTCCCGAATCGATGGTCGTGCGTGTCCATGACGCGAAGCAGCCGGATCCGCCGATCTTCGACTACGAGAAGGAGGCGAGGGAGCGGGTCAAGATCCGGAAGAAGGAGAAGGCGCTCAAGGAGAAGCGCGAGGCTGCCGAAGCCGCCGCCGCGGAGGCCGCGGGCCTATCTGCAGGGACGCCCGCTCCGCCCACTCCCTGAGTGAAGAAACCGGGAGCGCAGCCCCCTTCGCGTGCGCCTCGACGGTTAAATCACCCGATGGGTCGACACTCTGTAGGCATTGTGTTCGCGGCACTGGTGATCACGGGCACTGCGATTGCTCGGAATCCGCCTGCGGCTGCGCCGGGGCTGCTCTACCGCGCGGCGCTCGACTCCGCCGAGTCGAATGCGGTCAGGGTGCATCCCATCTTCTTCGCCGTCGACATCGGCGACCTCGTCGAGGCGTATCCGCTCGACGAGGGCCGTGGCACGCAGGTCCGCCGGGGAGCCTCGGTCGGGATCTCGGTGCCGCTCTCGGCGTACCTGGAGCGTCCGTGACCGCGGCGCCTCGTGCACGGAAGACCGACCAGCAGATCAAGCTGCGTGCGTGGACCGGCTTTGCTTCTCAGGACGGCGCCCGGCTCTCGATCGACACCGGCAAGGGCACGGTGCCCGGAGCACCGCAGACCGCTGCGATCGAGTACCTGCGCGCACACGACGCCGCCATCGCGAGCGCCGCGCTCGGTCGCGTGCTGAAGGAATATCCACGCCTGCGCCGCGAGAACAACGCGAACGTTGACTACGACGAGGATGACGAGGTCGTCGCGTTCGAGCGTTCGATCGGGATCGGTGGACCGCGCCGGTTGCCCGCGATCCTGACCCGCAGCGGGCTGCGCGACGTCATGTCGCTCTCGACCGTGCATGTGCTCGGTGTCGCTCGCAATGGCTTCGCGTACGTCGGATTCCAGTTCTCGTGCGACTGGGACGACGAGCACGAGGCCGGTATCCTGATGCATCGTCGCCGCGTGGTGGCGTTCGGTCACGCCGACGTGGCGTTCACGGCGTGGCGAGCGACCGACGACGGTGGAGCGTCTCCCCGGAAGGTCAGCGCGCCCAGTAAGCCTCGTCGTCGAGCCCTTCCTCGCGCTCGGGGAGCCCGCGGGTCAGCCGGGGCGCCGCTTGCGCGAGCACCTCGTAGCTGACCCGGTTCGCGTAGCGGCACACCTGGCTCATCGACGAGTAGGTCAGAAATTCGCGAACGTGCTTCGAGGAGTTCGGCACGCGCGCGTGGTGATAGCGGTTCGCGGCCATGTCGTGCAGCAGCGCGGACAGCGCGGCGTCGCCGGCGCCATTCGTGCTCGTGATCCGCTGGGGGCCGCCGTGGTACGGCGAGATCTGGGCGAACACCTTGATCGGCGTGGTGCAGCTCGCCCGCTGCATCGGTCGGCTGAACTCGTAGCGATTGAACTCATCGATCGCACCCGGCAGCAGCGGATAGCGGGTCTCGCGCTTCATTTCATCGTCGGTGTACCCGGCGAGGTAGAGCCCGGTCGCTCCGGCGGTGCAGAGCACGAGGTCGGTCAGGTCGAGGGCGCGCTCGCACGCGAGCAGCGGATCCGCCTCGCCGGTCAGCGCTTCGCCTTCCTCCTCGTTCATCGCGACGATGTCGACGTGCTCGGTGATGAAGGCGCGCCAGAATTCGGGGCGCTCTGCGATCACGAACTTCGTCCCGAGGGTGAGCACGACCGGGACGCGGTGCTCGCGCGCGAGCGTGACGGCGCGAAGCGTCGACGAGGGCATCGGATCGCCGGGCTTGCAGCGCATCAGGTACGCCGAGATCACGAGCGCCGAGGCATTCGCGAACACCGCGTCCGGAATGCTCTCCGGCCGCAGCGCGTTCATCTTGCCCTCGCTGATCGCGAACGTCCGTTCGCCGTCGGGCGTCACCAGCGCGAAGCAGCGGCCGATCGGGCCATCGACCGGCTGCAGATAGTCGAGGTTGACCCGGCTCGAGGTATTCGACAGATAGCGATACCCCGACGTGCCGAGGCGAATCTGATCGCTCATCACGCCGAGCAGGATCGACGCGTCGTCCGCGAGCAGGGAGTAGTTGTGCAGTGTGTTCCCCACGGTCCCGCCGGCGAACTCGTACGAGATGAGCTTCTCGGAGAGCAGCTCCTCGTAGAGCTTCGCCGCGAGCTCGTTGGGGATCACGGTCGATG
>JAYUYE010000453.1:0-4389 GCA_043752985.1 Myxococcales bacterium | reverse complement strand
TGCTCCGGGATCAACAACCGGGTGACGACCTCACCGCCCACGAGGTGCTTCTCGACGATCTCGGCAATGTCGTCGACGGTGACGTGGCCGTACCAGACCTGCTCCGGATAGACGACCACCGTGACGCCGTACTGGCACTGGTCGAGGCAGCCCGCGTTGTTGGCACGGATCATCTTCGCCAGACCGCGCTTCTTCAGCTCGAGCTTCAGCTGATCTCGCACCTCGACCCCACCGCGGGCCATGCAGCACCCCTTCGGATTCTCCGCGGGCCGCTCGTTGATGCAAACAAACACGTGACGCTGAAAGCTCGGCATCGACGCGCAGGGTAGCACGCCGGGTCTCACCCGGACCTACTGTGCCGCTGTTGAAGACAATCGAGGACGGTCGCATACTTGCCGTTCGTGTCGTCGATGGTCGGAGAGGTCCTCGGGTGCTACCGGGTGATCAGCGAGCTCACCAGCGGTGGCATGGGCACGGTATACCGCGCGCAGCACGAGCTCCTCGGGCGCTCCGCCGCCGTGAAGCTCTTGCGTCCCGAGCTCACCGCCAACAAGGAGCTGCTGCAGCGGTTCTACAACGAGGCGAAGGCGGCGACCACGATCCGGCATCCCGGCATCGTCGAGGTCTATGACTTCGGCTACACGCGCGATGGGCGCGCGTACATCGTGATGGAGCTGCTCGACGGCGAGCCGCTCGGTGATCGCCTCCGCCGCCACGGTCGACTCACCGAGGCCGAGGCCGAGAACATCGGGCGGCAGATCGCCGGCGCTCTCCGCGCGGCGCACGCGAGTGGCATCGTCCATCGCGACCTCAAGCCCGACAACGTGTTCCTTGTCCGTGATCCAGACGGCCGGGGCGAGCGCGTCAAGGTGCTCGATTTCGGCATCGCAAAGCTCAGCGACGCCGCGGGCGGCCCACGCCACACGCAGACCGGCGCGCTGATGGGCACGCCGCTGTACATGGCGCCGGAGCAGGCGCGCGCGGCCGGCGCGATCGATCACCGCGCAGATCTCTACTCGCTTGGCTGCATGCTCTACGAGATGCTCGTCGGGCGGCCGCCCTTCGTCGCGGATGGAGCCGGCGAGATCATCGCGCTCCAGATGTTCGCCGCACCCGAGCCGCCGCGGAATCTGCTGTCGCGTCTGACACCCGAGCTCGATGCCATCGTGCTCCGGCTCCTCGAGAAGGAGCCGCACGATCGCTATCAGGATGCGCTCGAGGTCCAGAGCGCGCTCGACGCGATCCGCGGCAAGCTGTCGGAGCAGCGCGCCGACGAGGTCGCCCGAGTGTCGCAGCGGTTCACGCTGTCGATGTCGCAGCAGGTCACGATCCAGCCGCAGCCGGCGACGTCGGCGCCGCCGCCGCCGACCCATGATCAATCCCTGCGGCTCAGCCTCGTCGATCGCCCGCGGGACTTCGCGCCCGAGAAGCGCTCGGCGATGCCGATCATCGCGGGCATCGTCACGGTCGCGCTCGCGGCTGCCGGCGCGGTCTTCGTGATGACGCGCGGCAGCGATGAACCCGCGAAGCCAACGCTGACCGCTGCACCGGTCGCACCCGTCGCGATGCCCACGTCGCCCGCACCCGCGCCGACGCCGATCGTCTCGACGCCGCCGGTGGTGAAGTCGACGGGTCCGAAACCGACCCGCGTGCGGCCTGCGCCCGCGGCCCTGAAGAAGACCACGCCGGAGGGTAGGGTGACGTCGCCTGGCAAGGACGACGTGTGCCTGACCAAAGACGGGTCACCGTGCGAGAAGGACTTATGACCTGGCGGTCGTCGTCCACACTCGTCGCACTCACGCTCGCCACGGGTGCCGCCCACGCGCAGCCGGTCACCGAGCCGGCGCCACTCGCGCAGATCCGTGACGAGAAGCAGCTCGCGGACGCGCTGACGTCGATCACGCAGGACCCTGCGATCGCGACCGCCGATCCATCGGTCCGCGCGCTTGCGCAGGCGCTGATGACCGAAGGTGTCAAGCAGCTGCAGGCGCGCTCGTTTGATCAGGCACTCGCGAATTTTCTCGAGGCGTACAACAAGTTCCCGAGCCCGAAGATCCTCCTCAACATCGCGTCGACGTTGCGCGATATGGGGCGCCTCGCCGACGCCGCAAACACCTACCAGCGCTACCTGACCGACCCCGCGACGGGCGTCGGGCGCGTCGCCGAGGTCAAGGAGATCATGCTGCGGCTGGACGAGCAGCTGACGATCTTGACGGTGCGTGTGTTCCCACGCGGCTCGGACATCTCGATCGACGGTGGGCCATTCATTGCCGTCGGTAGCTGGTTGCTCACCCGGGTCCGTCCCGGCATCCACCTCGTGCGGATCCGCAAGGACCTCGCGACCAACGAGATGACAATCAACGGCTTCGAGGGCGAGAGCAAGGAGGTCACGGCCTCGCTCAAGATGGAGGTCGCGGAGCCCGAGGCGCCGGCGCCGACCGTGCCCACTCCCAGGGATCTCGAGCACGTCGACGGCTGGTTGATCACGGGCACGCAGTACGCATCCACGAGCGGCTCCGGGCGCGAGCGCAAGGTTCGATCCGGTACCGCGGGTCCGGAGATCTCCGCGCTCATCCCGCGCTATGACAGCGACGACGACGACGACATGGCGTTCGTGCGCGATGACGCTGCGCCGACGATCAGCTCGGGCGTGATCGCGGTGCTGCGGATCGACGGTGAGGGACGCGGCTTCGCGGGCGGCGCGGGACTCGCGCTATCTCGCGCGCAGCTCGAGGTGGAGATCATGATCCTGAAGTCCGATTCGATCGGCGGTTACCTCGGCATCCGGTATCGATTCCTGACCGGCTGGTTGCGCCCCTACGGCGGTCTCGGACTGCCCGGCTTCGCCTATGACGCGGTCGACGACAATGGAATGTCGACCAGCAAGCGACTCGCGCTCGGTGTGCGCGGCGCGGCCGGGGTCGAGATCAAGATCAACGGTCACTTCAGCGTGCAGGCCGACGTCGGCTACGAGCACTTCTTCAGCGTGGATCCGCTCCGGATCGACCCGAACATCTTCGTGCCGACACTCGGCGTGATCGGCCGGCTATGAAGGCGATGACACGTTGGCGTGCACGGCTGCTCGCACTCACCATCGTGATCTCCACGGTGGTCGGAGCGTCGATCGCGAGTGGCGGCGCCGGCCCCAACGACAACTACGAGATCACCGAGGGGCCATCGACCACGCGCGCTCGCGTCCCGATGGAGATCACGCGCAGCGTGCTGTCGATCCGCAACATCTCCACGGTCACGCGCGTGTTCGGCCTGTTCAACAGCATGATTCCCGGACCGTGCACGCAGACCACGATGGTCCGGATCGATAGCAACCCATCGATCACGTCCGTCACTCTCGCCCCCGGCGAACAGACGCAGTTCGAGTCGTCATCGCTGGGGTCGGCGTCACCGGTCGCGCTGCAATGCCAGTGGTCGATCATGGAGGCCATGGCCGGGCAGCAGTTCGACACCGTGCACCAGTACGTGATGGCGCCGACAGACAACTGGGACCTGCAGCCGAAGTCGATGATCTTTCGCCCGACCACGCCCACCGGCGAGATCCAGCGCGTCTACATCCAGAACTACACCACCGCCGCGCAGTCGTACGACGGTGTCCGGCTGTCGCAGGCGACGGGCCTGCCCGGATCGCTGACGTTCGTCAGCTTCGGAATGGTCACCTGCTTGAACATGACCTCGTGCACGTTCAGCGGCGGCTCCGTGCCGGGGGACCAGCTGGCGGTCGTGGACATCAAGTGCGTGCTGAGCGACGCGAACCCGGTGATGGGGACCCTCGAGCTCCTCGTCGGAGGAGTCCCGATCCAGTCGACGCCGATCACGTGCGCCACCGGCGGCGCCGCGACCCCCGGCATCCAGATCAACCCGACGACCTTGAACCTGAGCAATCCAGTCCCGAGCGGCTCCGCGCAGGTCACGAGCACCAGCATCACCGTGGCAAACGCGGTCATGCAGGCGCAGCTGGCCGGCGACCCGGACTTCATGTTCAACGGAGGGCCGTGCACCGGTACCGCCCCGCTGTGCAACCCGATGACCGCCGCGACCACTCCGGTCGCGCTGCCGATCCGCTGCACGCCCGACGGAACGACGCGCAGCGCCACGCTGTACGTCACACCGGTGAACGGGCTGGCCACGATGTCGATCGTCCAGTGCGTCCAGGACAGCGCGGGCCCACCGATGCTCCATGTCTCACCGCTCATCATTCCGGCGATCCCCGCGGTGAATGCCGTCGGAGCCGACACGAGTTACATGGTCACGCTGACGAACGTTGGCGCAGGAACCTTGACCGTCCACGCTGAACCTCCCGCGGCCGCCGACTGGACCGTCCAGGGTTGCCCGTCGACGTCCCCGTGCCAGGTGATCGGCAACGGCAGCGGGAGA
>JAYUYE010000452.1:0-1631 GCA_043752985.1 Myxococcales bacterium | reverse complement strand
GTGGAATCGCCCGCGCACTCGTGGCGCGGTGGACCACCGAGGAGGCGGATGCGATCAGCGCCGACGCCGATCTGATCATCGATGCGAGCGATGATCCGGAGACCAAGTTTGCGGTCGCCGACTGGGCCGTCGCCAACGGCCGGCGCTACGTGATCGCCGCGGCGGTCCGCTACGGCGGCAACGTGATGGCCGGCGCACCCGGCGTCGCCTGTTACCGCTGCCTGTTCGAAGAACCCGGCGAGGTGCCGTCGTGCGCCGACGCCGGCGTGCTCGGCCCGGTCGTCGGCGCGATCGGCGGAGTCGCGGCAGCGATCGCACTGGGTCTCGTTCAGGGCGACCGCACGTATGCGGGTGCGCTCCTCGCGTTCGACGACCTGCGCAAGGTCGCCGAGCCGCGCGTCGTTCGGTATGCGCCGCGGCCGGGATGTCCCGCCTGCGCGCGCGCGCCGATCTCACCACTGGCGGCGCCACCCGTGCGCGTCGCGGAGGGCAACTGATGCCGAGCATTCGAGTTCCCAGCGTACTGCGTACGTTCACCAAAGGTGCCTCCGACATCGAGATCACGGCGACGACCGTGCGCGATGCACTCGCCGAGCTCGAGCGCCTGCACCCCGGCATCGGAGCGCGGCTGATGACCGACGGCACGGTGAAACCGTTCATCCGGATCTTCGTCGGCGCCGATGACATCGGTGAGCTCGGCGGCCTCGATGCCAAGGTCTCCGAGCGCGATGAGATCTCGATCATCCCTGCCATCGCTGGTGGCTCCGGTGCGTGACGAACAAGTCCGGCGCTATGCCCGGCACATCCTGCTGCCTGATGTCGGCGGCCTCGGCCAGACCGCCCTCATGGTCTCGACCGCGCGGATCGAGCTGCGCGAGCGCGAGCCGGCAGCAGAGCTGATCGCAGCGACGTATCTCGCCGCGGGCGGCGTTGGCTCGATCATTCTGAGCGGCGCGAACCAAGCGCAGATCGCAGGCATCGCGAACCATGGCCCCGACACGCGGCTGCTCCATGACGGCCCAGGTCGCGAGGTCGAGCTCGCGCCGAAGCCGGCGTGGTGGCCGAGCGCCGAGGGCGACAAGGACGCGCTCGCGGCGTGGCGGGGGGCGATCGCGGCGGTGCGCTGGATGGCCGACGTTGCTAACCGGTGACGCGGGCGATGACGCCGATCGCGACATCAGATCCGACGCTCGGCGTGCCGACGACGCCGGCGCAGGTCGCCGCCGTGCGGGGGGCGCGATGACGCCGACTGCGGTCACGATCCCCGACGACGTGTGCGCCGTCATGTACGCGCACGCGCTCGCTGCGTTTCCCGCCGAGTGCTGCGGCTACCTCACCGGGCCCGTGGGCGGCGAGCGTGTCGACACCGCGATCGCGTGCCGTAATGCGCAGCTCGACGGCGGACATCCGATCGCACCCGAGCGCAGCGCGGAGACCGGCTTCGTGATCGCGGGCGTCGAGCTCCTCGGGTTCGCGCGGTCGTTCGATTCCGCGCACCCGGCGCGCGTGGTCTATCACTCGCATACCAACGGGCGCGCCTACTTCTCGGAGGTCGATCGCGAGCTGGCGGCAGGTCCGGTGTACCCGGTGCAGCACCTCGTGATCGGCGTGGCAGAGGGTGCGATCACCGA
>JAYUYE010000451.1:0-4398 GCA_043752985.1 Myxococcales bacterium | reverse complement strand
AGGCGACCCGTTAGCTGTACGATCGGGAAGATTGGGTCACTCCATCTTCCTCCTCGCTGCTGAGCCCGGCAATGGGCGTTCCTGGATGACCGACTTCGTCGTGACAGCGTGATCTTCTCTGTCCTCGCGATGGCCGCGGCCCTGGTGGTCGCGCTCGCGTGGCGACATCCATGGGCGCCTGCTGTGGGTGCGCTCGTCGGTGTCGCGGTCGCGGTCGCGACGGGTGCAGCTGCGTACGCTGATATCGAGCACGCGCTGGACGATCTGTGGCGGCCGATGCTCGGCATCGTCGGCATCATGACCACGACCGCGTGCGCCGCCGAGCTCGGCATCTTCACGCGGCTCGCAGCCTGGATCGAGCCACGCACGCGCGGTCCGGTTCGTCACGCGTTCCGGTTCGTGTTCATCATCGCGGCGCTGACCGCGGCACTCCTGTCGAACGATGCCGCGATCCTGCTGCTGACGCCGGTGGTGATCGAGCTGCTGCGCACTGTCTATCCGAAGCGCAATCCGAAGTTCCTCGTGCCGTTTGCTTTCTGCGCATTCGTCGCGGCGGGCGTCGCTCCGCTCCCCACCGGCAACCCGATGAACCTCGTCGTCGCGTACCGCGCAGGGATCAACTTCAACACCTACGCGCTCCACATGATCCCGGTCGCGATCGTCGGGTGGGTCGTCGCGTACCTGATGCTGGCGTGGTGGTACCGCGGTGTCCTGTCGGACGAAGCACCCGCGCTCGGCCCGGCGCCGTCGGTGCTGCCGCTCAGCGGCCACGCAAAAGTCGTCCTGATGACCACCGGCGCGAGCATCGTGTCGTATCCGATCCTTGCCGCATTCGGTTCTCCGATCTGGCCGATCGCCGCGACCGCCGCGCTCATCTGCCTCGCCACCGCGCTTCACCGCGGGACGGCGGGTTCGCGCATCGCAGCGGGTATCAGCTGGGAGCTGGTTCCGTTCCTGTTCGGCGTCCTCGTGCTCGCGACCGCACTCGCGCGCGCCGGCGTGACGGAAAAGCTGGCGGAGCTCTACGCCGCAACTCCGGCGCCGCTCGCCACGGTGGGCGCGGTCGCCGCAGCAGGATCCGCGCTGATCGACAACCACCCGATGGCCCTCCTCCATTCCCTGGCACTCGCGGGCGCACCAGACGACCTGGTGTTCGCGGCCTTGGTCGGTGGTGACCTCGGTCCGCGACTGTTGCCGATCGGCTCCCTCGCGGGACTGCTGTGGATGCACCAGCTCCGGCGGCAGGCCGTCACAGTGCCCCTCCGAACCTTCGTCACCGTGGGATTCGTCGTCACGATTCCTTCGCTGATCGCGTCGCTGATGACGCTCTGGCTCGTCACGCGACTGTGAGCTTGCCCCCCGGGGATCCATGCTACAAATCACCCAGGATTTCTCGCTGGAGGCACAGACCATGCAACTCGCAAGCTCGGCTCGTCCAATCGCAGGCGCTGTAGCCACGCTCGGCGTCAGCGACCGCGTCACCTTCCTCCGCAAGACCTACGCCCACCTCGGCGTGGCCCTCCTCGCGTTCGCCGCGATCACCGGCGGCCTGATGCAGTTCGCCCCGAAGATCAGCTGGGGCTTCTCGAAGTGGGCGCTGTCCGGCTACGCCTGGTTCCTCGTTCTCGGCCTGTTCATGCTCGTCGGCTACATCGCCGAGCGGCTCGCGCGCTCCGAGACCTCGAAGGGTCTGCAGTACGCGGGGCTCGGGCTCGCCGTCACGGCGGAAGCGTTCCTGCTCCAGCCGATGCTGTGGATCCTGATGCTCAAGTTCGGGAACGCGCAGACGATGTTCACCTGGACCGAGGCTGGCACCGAGGTCATCCCCGCGCTGTCTCCCGTCGCCGCGTCGATCCTCACCCAGGCGGTCGTGATCACGCTCGCGATCTTCTCCGGTTTGACCGCGGTCGTGTTCGTCACGAAGAAGGACTTCTCCTTCATGCGCGGCGTCCTCACGATCCTGACGTTCGGCGCGCTCGGCGTGATCATCGCGTCGATGGCGTTCGGCTTCTCGCTCGGCGCCGTGTTCAGTGGGGCGATGATCCTGCTGATGGCCGGCTACATCCTGTACCAGACGAGCCTGGTGATGGCGCACTTCCCCCCGACGGGCTACGTGGCGGCGTCACTGATGCTGTTCTCGACGATCGCGACACTGTTCTGGTACGTCTTGCGCCTGCTGATGAGCCTGCGCGACTGACCTGCCAGACTGGCAACTGTTTCCACGGGGACACCGATCCGAGGTCGGAGGTCCCCGTTGTCGGTTTCGGAGCTATAATCGGGGAATGTCCGCGGTGATGGCTGCTCCGATCTCCTCGACCGATATCGGCGCCGTGCGCAAGCTCGAGGACGCCGTCGGGAGTGTCGTGCGCGGTAAGCCCGAGGCGATCCGCGCGTCGATCATCGCTCTTTTGGCCCGCGGCCACCTCCTGATCGAAGACATCCCGGGCGTCGGCAAGACCACGCTGGCCCGCGCGCTCGCCGCGTCGCTCGGTGGAACGTTCCGCCGGATCCAGTTCACGAGCGATCTCTTGCCGTCCGACATCGTCGGTGTCTCGATCTATGACCAGAGCGGCAAGGTCTTCGAGCTCAAGAAGGGGCCGATCTTCGCGAACGTCGTGCTCGCGGACGAGATCAACCGGACCACGCCGCGCACGCAGTCCGCGCTGCTCGAGGCCATGAGCGAGGGCCAGGTATCGATCGACGACACCACGCACGACCTCGACATGCCGTTCATGGTGATCGCGACGCAGAACCCCGCGGAGCACTACGGCACCTATCCGCTGCCAGAGTCGCAGATGGACCGGTTCCTGTTGCGCGTCAGCCTCGGATATCCGGCGAGGGCCGTCGAGCGCGAGCTGTTGCGCGATCGCGCCGGTGGTGACCCCGTGACGAAGCTGACACCTGTCGTCGACCTCGGCACGGTGCGCGGCCTCCAGGATTCGGTCGAGAAGATCCGCGTCGACGATGCGCTGATCGACTACGCGATGTCCGTGATCGAGGAGACCCGCCGGCATCCGTCGATCTCGGTCGGTGTCTCGACCCGCGGCGTGCTCGCCTGGTACCGCGCCGCGCAGGCCGCCGCGCTCGCCGGTGGCCGCGACTTCGTCGTGCCCGACGATCTCAAGGCACTCGCCGTCCCGTGTCTCTCGCACCGGCTCGTGCTCGCACAGAGTCACGACTCGCTCGGCCGCGCCCGCGTCGATGCGGAGCGCACGGTCGCCGAGATCGTGAACCGAGTGGCGGTCCCGACCTGAGATGGGGCCATGGGCCCGAGCCGAGGGGATCGCTCGGCGACCCCGCGCCAAGCAAGGGGCGTGGCCTCCTCACGGCGAGGGTCGCCCTTCCATGGGGGCGCGCCTCCGCCGTCGGCTGCGGCCTCCCCGCCGGCTGAGCTTCACGCGGGAAGGCCGGCTGATCGTCATCATGTCGGTCGGCGTCGGGTTCGCTGCGATCAACACCGGTAACAACCTCCTCTACCTCCTGCTCGGCTGGTTGCTGTCGTTCATCATCGCGTCCGGAATCCTCTCGGAGATGACGCTCAGGCGGCTCGAGGTCGAGCGCCGGCCACCGCCGCGCGTGTTCGCCGGCGAGCCGTTCCTGATGGAGGTCGTGATCCAGAACGCGAAGGTGAACCGCGCGTCGTTCTCGATCGAGGTCGAGGACCTCGTCGGCACCACGCCGATCGACAAGCGCTGCTACTTCTTGAAGATCCCCGCCGCGAAGTCGCAGCGCACGAGCTATCGCCACACGTTCGCGCGGCGCGGTGCATACACGCTGACCGGGTATCGGCTCGCGACAAAGTTCCCGTTCGCGCTGTTCCGCAAGTCGCGCGACGTCGATGCGCCGCTCGAGATCCTCGTGTATCCCGCGCGCGTCGCCGTCCCCCGCCCTCCCCCGAAGACCACGAGCCGGGGCGAGACCACCGCGAACCGACTCGGTCGCCGTGGTGAGTTCTTCGGCCTGCGCGAGGGCCGCGCCGGCGACGATCGCCGCGACGTCCACTGGCGATCGAGCGCGCGCTCCGGTCGCTTGCTGGTCCGCGAGTACGAGGACGAGCTCTCGCGCAAGGTCGTGATCGGCGTCGACAACGCGCTGCCCGAGGCAGTTCGCGAAGCAGTCATCGATGGTGCGCTGACACCCGCCGCGGAGAGCATGGTGTCGGCGGTGGAGCGCGCGATCAGCGTCGCCGCGAGCCTGGCCGCGAGCTACCTCGAGGTCGGGTGGACCGTCGAGCTGTGTGCGCGCGGGCTGCACCTCCCGGCAGGTGTCGGCCGGATCCACGAGGCAAAGATCGCGCGCGCGCTCGCGCTGTTGCCGTACGTCTCCGATGACATCGCATTCACGCCGCTGCCGCCGAGGGTCGAGAGCGTGCTGATCACGCCGCGCGATGTCGCGGCC
>JAYUYE010000450.1:0-4406 GCA_043752985.1 Myxococcales bacterium | reverse complement strand
CCGTGCGCAGCTCCTCCTCGAGGATCTTCGCCTGGATGTTCGAGCGATACATGATCGCGATCGAGTCCCAGGTCCGGCCGTCCTTGTGGAGCTGATGGATCTCGCGCGCCACCCACTTCGCTTCGTCCTCGGGCGTCGCCGCGACGGCGTGGACGATCGATTCGCCGTCGCCGAGGTCCGACCACAGCACCTTGCCGTGGCGCTGCTTGTTGTTCGCGATCACCGTATTTGCGGCGTTGAGGATCGTCTTGGTCGACCGATAGTTCTGCTCGAGCTTGACGATCTTCGCGCCCGGGAACATCTCGGCGAACCGCAAGATGTTCGTGGGATCCGCGCCGCGCCAGCTGTAGATCGACTGGTCATCATCACCGACGACGCACAGGTTGCCGTGCTGCTCGACCAGCATCTTGACCATCCGCAGCTGCGCGGCGTTGGTGTCCTGGAACTCGTCGACCATGACGTAGCGGAACCGGCCGGCCCACCGCTCGCGAGCGCCGGCGTCCTTCTCGATCAACCGCACGGGCTCGACGATCAGATCGTCGAAGTCGTAGGCGGCGCACGCGCGCAGCATCTCTTGATACTTCGGGTAGACCTGCGCCGTGATCGCGTCGTACTCGTCGGCGGGATTGCCGGTGTAGTCCTCTGGCGCGATGAACGCGTTCTTCGCGAGCGAGATCCGGGTCAGGATCGCCTTGACGTCGAACCGCCGCTCGCCGTCGCGGCTCATGTCCTTGGTGTGACGCAGCGCCTCGCGTAGCGCTCCCATCTGATCGGACTGGTCGTAGATCACGAAGCCGCGCGGCAACCCGAGCGCCTTGCGCTCTGCGCGCAGGATCTGCAAGCCGAGCGCGTGGAATGTGCCGATCGTCAGCGCCTTTGCCGTGGCCCTGTCGTGGAGCAACGCCGAGATTCGCCCGCGCATCTCCTCGGCCGCCTTGTTCGTGAACGTCATCGCGCAGATCGCTTGCGGCGGGATGCCCTTCTGCAACAGGTGAGCGATCCGGAACGTGATCACGCGGGTCTTGCCGGAGCCCGCGCCTGCGAGGACGAGGAGCGGTCCCGCCCCATGGCTCGCAGCATCACGCTGCGGCTCGTTCAACTTCGACAGATCGACCACGGACCGAGCACGCTACGGATCTGCGAAACGGTCGTCAATCCGGGAGTGCATGCGCTACGCTGGGGCGGTGAATCGTTACGACGCGCTGATCGCGAGTCTGCGCGCCGAGATCCCGGGGTTCCGGATCGTGCGGAAGGACCAGTCGCCGCTCCACCGCGCGATCCACGTCGCCCTCGTCGGCCTGACTTTTGGCCGCATGCGCAGCTACCTCGACTCGTTCCAGACCACGATCGGCAAGACCGTCTACGTCACCGCCGACTGGGATGACTGGTCCACCGATCGACGCTACGTGACGATGCGCCACGAGGCCGTCCACTTGAGACAATTTCGCAAGTTCACGCTACCGGGGATGGCGGTGCTCTACGTGCTGTTGCCACTACCGATGGGCCTCGCGTGGTTCCGCGCCTACCTCGAGAAGGAGGCGTACGCGGAGAGCATCCGCGCCACCGCAGAGGTCTGGGGGCCCGACTATCCGCACCGCCCCGAGTACCGAGCGTACGTGATCGATCAGTTCATGGGGGCGTCGTACGGCTGGATGTGGCCCTTTCGTGCGGGACTCGAGCGCTGGTACGACCACGTTCTGGCAACGGCCGGGCTGGCCCGGTAACCTGGTGGGCATCTTGTCGAGAGCGGCTTGAGCGATCCGATCGTTGGAATCGACCTTGGTACGTCGAACTCGGTGGTTGGCCACGCCGACACGCTCGGCAACGTCAAGATCCTCGCCGATGAAGGCGGGTACAAGATCCATCCGTCGGTGGTGTCCTTCCACCCGAACGGCGGCGTCGTTGTCGGGGCACCGGCCAAGCAGCGCAAGGTCATCGACCCGCAGAACACGATCTACTCGGTCAAGCGACTGATCGGCCGCGCGTTCTCCGCGCCCGAGGTCAAGACGGCGCGGGGGCGGATGCCGTATCAGATCAAGGAGGGCCCGAACGAGCTCCCGCTGATCGTCACGCGCGGCGGCGAGTTCGCGGTGCCCGAGATCTCGGCGATCGTTCTCGATCACGTCCGCAATGTCGCCGCGACGGCGCTCGGGACCGCGGTCACACGCGCGGTTGTCACGGTACCGGCAAGCTTCAACGATGCGCAGCGCTCCGCGACCGCGACGGCGGGGGCGATCGCCGGCCTCACCGTCGTGCGCGTGCTCAACGAGCCCACGGCGGCAGCGCTGGCGTACGGCAACTCCCGAAACCTCAAGCAGACGATCGCGGTCTACGATTTCGGCGGTGGCACGTTCGACATCACAATTCTCAAGCTGCACGACCAGGTCTACGAGGTGCTCGGTACCGCGGGTGACACGTTCCTCGGCGGTGACGACCTCGACGAGCGTCTCGTCGACAAGATGGTCGCAAAGTTCCTTGCCGAGAACCGGCTCGATCTGAGGACGAACGAGGTCTCGATGATGCGCCTGCGCGCCGTCGCCGAGCAGACGAAGATCGAGCTGTCGCGGCGCTCCCGTGCGGTCGTGCGCGTCGACGAGATCGCGTACGGCAAGGGTGGCAAGCCGCTCAACCTCGTCATCGAGATCACGCGCGACGAGTTCGTCTCGCAGGTCTCCGACATCATCGACAAGACGTTTCCGGTCTGCGAGGAAGCGCTGAAGTACGCGAACCTCGGCATCGACGGCATCGATGACGTGATCCTCGTCGGCGGCACGACCAAGATCCCGTACGTCCGCGATCAGGTCAGCAAATTCTTCAGCAAGGCACCGCGCACGGACGTCAACCCGGAGGACGCCGTCGCAGCAGGGGCCGCGCTGCAGGCGACCTCGCTCGAGCGGATCCTGACGCGCAGCGCGTCGCAGCGGATCGTCGTACCGGCGCAGACGGTCAACGACGAGCTCGACGAACCGCCGACGCAGGACACGAGCCTGACCGACATGCGCGAGATGGCCGGGAGCGCCGTCCGGATGCAGACGCTGCCCGAGCTGTCCCCCCCACCGGTGGTGCCGCCGCAGCCGAAGCGTACGACGGCGGGCTACGGCTCGCGCGACGAGCGGCCAGAGACCGAGTACTCGCTGCCGCGTACCGGCTCGCGCGAAGTCTTCGCGGAGCGCACATCGACCGCGCAGCAGGGGTCAGTCGATCTTCCGGCTCCGGTTGCGGGTGGCGCGATCGGGCGGCTGCGGCCCACCGGTGGCGCGAAGCCGGCCGAGCGCCAGACGCCGGTGCCGTCGCGCATGGCGACGCCGCCGATCTCCCCCGTGTTCGAGGATGAGGAGACGTCGCATACGCCGATCGCGGCGACGCCGCCGATCCCGAACAACAAGGCGTCGCAGAGGACGCTGATCGCACCGCCGCCCGCGCCACCGCGACCCGGCAGCCTGGACCTCGACGATGGCGCCGAGGAAGGCGAGACCCGCGACTGGGGCTCGCGCGACGATTTCCGCACGAATCCCGCGCAGGAGGTCCACCCCGGGATCCGGGCGATCCCCGAGCCAACACCGGCGATGACGCTGCCGATGATGCCGACGCGGCCTGCCGCTCCCCAGGCCGCGAAGGCGCAGACCCCACCGATCCATCTTCCGCCGCCTCGCGCGGCAGCGAATGCGCCGACCCTGATGGCGATGGGACCCGCGCTCGCGTTGCTCGATCTCGGCGAGCCCGGTGCTGCGAGAACGGCGACTAGCTTCGCATTGCCTCAGACATTTCCCGTGACGCAGCAGCGGCCGATGCCGGTCGTCATGGACGTCACGCCGCGCAGCCTCGGCATCGCGACGGTCGCGGGATTCTGCGAGGAGCTGATCCGTCGCAACTCGCGACTGCCCGCCGAGATGATCAAGATGTTCACCACGTCGCGCGATCTGCAGAACGCGGTGCGGATCGTCGTCTGTCAGGGCGAGTCGCGCCGGCTCGACAATAACGTGGTGATCGGCGACCTCCGGCTCGAAGGTCTACCGGCACGGCCGCGTGGCGAGACCTCGATCGAGGTGACGTTCTCGCTCGACGCATCGGGGATCCTGCAGGTCCGCGCGAGGGACCCGCAGACCGGACGCGAGCAGCGCGCGGCGCTCGACCTCGTCGGTGGCGTGCGCGAGCAGGATGTCAGCGCAGCGCGCGACCGCATCCAGCAGCTGCGACGGTGATCACTCGCCGCCGGCGCAGGGATCTTCGGTCTTCGCGCCACCCTTGGGGGCAGGACCGCGCGTCATCGCCTTCTTGGGCTCGGTCTTGGAGTCCGTGTCCTTGTCGGCAGGCGCTGCGGCGTCGCTCGCGCCGCCACCACCGGCGGTTGCGCCCCGAGCGCTGCACCACGGCAGCTTGAGCGAGCTCTTCTCGGCGAGCGACTT
>JAYUYE010000449.1:0-10483 GCA_043752985.1 Myxococcales bacterium | reverse complement strand
GGCTGTAGTCGCAGGTCTGCCACGGGCCGTCGCCGGTGCGGCCCTCGACGGTCGCGGTCGCGCGCGCGCCGGTGCCGAGCTCGAGGCTCTGCGTGATGCTGCGGTCGTCGCGGCAACCGCGCGCGAGGAGGGCAATGCAGGCGAGCGGGATGCCGTAGCGGGTGGCGAGGCCGAGCAGGCGCGGTAGGCGGCGGCGCTCGAGCGCGAGGCGATGCAGGATCGCGAATCGCACGCGGCGCAGGCGCCACGCGACGACGCCGGCGAGACCGAGGAGCAGCGCGAGGAGCGAGAGGATCCGGCCTGTGCCGTCGGAGGGCAGTGGGCCGTCGACGGTAAATGTGGTCTTGCCCGGGGCGACCCAAGCGCTCACGACGTGCAGCTTGCCGTCGGTGATGGTCGGCAGCGCGTAGACCGGCTCGTTCGCGCCACTCGCGTGACGTGCACGCCAGCGTGGATAGAAGCCGGTGCCGAGCGCGACGAGCACGGGCTCGGTGGTGCCCGTCACCTCGATCTCGACGACGCGGTCATCGAGGCGAAGGACGCGGACCTCGCCGCTTCCCTTCTCGATCCGCGCGAACCTGCCGTCCCAGTCCTTGATCTCGCGAATGTGGAACGTGCCGAGCGTGAGCTCGGAAGCCGGATCGCCGAGCGCGGGCGACTTGCCCTCGGCGATCACCCAGCGCACGTTGAACCGGCGCAGGCTCGCCTCGCTGAGGTCCTCGATCCGCTCGCGGAGCAAGAGGTCGGGAAGCCAGCTGCCGTGGAACGTGGGCAGGCCGGTCTCGGCCGTGAGGTGCATGTGCTCGTGCGTGTCGGTCTCGAACAGCGCGCGGGCCCAGGTCTCCGGCTTCACGGTGGCGGCGTTTTCACGGCCCCACGCGACGAGCATCTGGCGGCCGAGCGGATCGGGCGCGTAGACGCGCGTGTCGGTGCTCGCACGCTGCACGCCGTTCCACCACAGCCCAGGAACGACGCGGAGGAGTGCGCCCGTCATGATTCCGAGCAGCGCTGCTGCGACGAGGCGTTGCCGCGTGCTGGCGGTGCGCCACGCATCGAGCGCGCTGCGCACGAACACGCTGATCCCGAACGCGCCCGCGGCGTAGACGAACGGCCGCGCGATCTGGGCGAGCCGCTCGGTGCCGAGCCGCGCGGTGCCCTGCCCCGGTGCGAGATCGAACGCCATGTACGCGGTGTCCGAGAGGCCGACGAGCAGCACGAGCGCCGCCGCCGACACGAACACCACCGTCGCGCGCCGCGACCACAGGCCCGCGAGGATCCCGAAGTAGCCGGCGTAGCCGAGCATCGCGTACGAGGTCACCGGCGACGGCGCGGCGAGTAGATCTTCGAGCAAGCGGCCCGGTGACCGCAGCGCATTCGGGAAGTGCTGCCCGTAGGCGAGGATCCGCTCGGCGAGCGGCATCCAGACGAACGAGCTGAGCGCGACGCCGAGCGCGACATGGCCAATGGCGATCAGTGCACGGCGCGGCGGAACATCGCCGGCGAGCAGCGCGACCGCCGCGAGTGCAACGCACATCGATGCCGCTGCGATCAGTCCCGCGGGGTGACACGCCGTGGCGAGCGCGATCGCGACCCAGATCGTGATCGACGCGCGGAGGCGCGGGCGACGGAGCGCCGCGAGAATACCGAGCGCACCGATCGTCGAGAACGCGAGGGACAGGCCGCTGTGGACGAGCGCCCACCGAAACAGGCCGACGGTGCCGCCGTGCGCGATCGCACCACTGTCGATCAACGCGACCAGGCCGACGATCAGGGCGATCGGGCGCGGCGCGATCCGCATCGCGATCACCGTGGTGACGACCGCGATCGTGACGTGCACGATCACCGCGACGATCATCAGTGCGAGGGGAATGTCGTTCTCGAGACCGAGCGCGAGCGCGACGTGCCCGGTCACCAGGTGCGTGAACGCCGGATAGAGCTCGAGCGGCGCATCGCCCGTGGACAGCGCGTGGTTCCACACCGGCACGTCGAGCCCGGGAAGCGACGGCAGGATGTTCGCGACCACGGCGTGGTGCGGTCCCCAGTCGCCCATCTGCCAGTCCGGCGTGACGGTGAGCGTCTCCCAGAACGTGGTCAGCCCCGCGATGATGACGATCGTGACGACGAGGATGCTCGTGATGTCGGTCGGCGGCTTGCGCACGTAGTCCGGCAGCCGCGGCCACAGCAGCGCGGTTCCGACGCCGAGCGCGCCGCCGATGATCATCAGGCCGAGCGCGCCCGACGAGCGCGCCGGGAACACGAGCGCGAGGAGGAGGCCGCACACCACGAGCTGGACGCCGGGACCCGCCGCGAGGCGACCAACGCGGTCACCGACCGGCTCGCGGTCCGGCGGCGGCCCCACCGGCTCGCGCGCAGGGGCCGCGGGTTCGCTCGCCATGGGCACCCGCGTAACACGCGCCCCGACGGGGAACAACTCGCGGACCGCTGCCCACGACTGGCACGCCCACGACCGAGGAGTCGCCCTCCCCCGCCGGGGTCTCGTATGCTGCATCCGTCATGAAGGTCCGCCTCGGGTTCGTGCTGCGCGTGCTCGGCACCGCCGCGGGCCTCGCGTACATCGCGACCCGCGTGGACCTCGGGGAGGCGCGCGGCGCGCTGGGCAGGATTCCCTACGCGACGTTCGCGGCGGCGATCGCCCTGGTCGCGGCAAACGTCGTCGTGGGCGCGGTGCGCTGGCGCGTGTTGATGCGCGCGTACGGCGCGACCGCGATCCCGGCGCTGCCGCGATTGATCTATCTCTACTTCGTCGCGTTCTTCTACAACAACTACCTGCCGGGTGCGGTCGTCGGCGATGTCGGCCGCGGCGTGGTCACGCGGGATGCGTTCGACGAGGAAGGCGCAGCAGGCGCGCTCGCGGTCGTGCTCGTGGAGCGGGCACTCGGCCTGTTCGCGTTGTTCGCGCTGCTGGCCGTCGGGCTCGCGACCGCGGGCGATGCGATCGAGACCCGCGACCTGTGGCTGTGGACCGCGCTCGGTTGCGCTGGTTCGTGCGTGCTCGTGATCGCGATCGCCGCGGCGCGCCGCCTCGCTCCGCATCTGCCGCAGATCCTCGCGAAGCACGCGGCACGGCTGCCAAAGCTCCACGACACGGGCGCCTTCGCCCTCGCCGCCGTGCTCTCGATCGGGACCCAGGCTCTGATCGCAGGCGCCGGCTGGCTCTTGCTCGCCGCCCTCGCCCCGATCGATCTCGCGGCCTCGCTGCTCGTCGTGCCGCTCGCAGCTGCGACAACGTTCTTGCCGATCACCGTCGGCGGCGCGGGGGCGCGCGAGGCGGTCTATGTCGCCCTGTGCGGGCGGCTGTTCGGGATGCCGGAGGCCGACGCGCTCGCGGCCTCGCTGGGGCTGTGGCTCGCGCACCTTCTCGTCGGCGGCGCCGGCGGCCTCGCCCAGCTCGCTGCTCGACGTCGTCCTTGACCTTGTCGAGGGGGCTCGGCAAGACTGCTTGCGTGCGCTGGCTGTCCGTCGTGCTCGTCGTCTCCGCCGCGTGCGGTGACGACCTCGTGCCACCGGGACTTGCACTGTCGTCCAGCGCGAACGTGACGATCGTCGCGCATCAGGATGACGACCTGTTGTTCATGCAGCCCGACCTCGCGGCGATCGCAGACAGCCGCGCCGGCCTGACCAACATCTACGTCACCGCCGGCAACGGTGGCGGCAGCCCGCACAAGCGGAACGCCGGCCTGATGGAAGCGTACGCAGAGACCGCGGGTCTCGAGAGCGACTGGGTGTGTGGCCAGATCATGATCGCCGGCCACGCCGCCGAGCACTGCCGGTTGACCGGCGCACCGACCTCGCTCGTGTTCCTCGGCTATCCCGACGGTGGCAAGCAAGGCGAAGAGCGCGACAGCCTCCTGCATCTGTGGACCGGAGCGATCGAGAGCGCCGAGACGATCGGCCCGATCTCCGCGCGCTACGATCAGGCCGGCTTGATCGCCACGGTCGCCGAGGTGATCCGCGTGACGCAGCCGTCGACAGTCCGCACCCTCGAGGTCGCGGCGACGCATGGGCGCGATCACGCCGATCACATGATCGTCGGCGCGCTCGCCTTCCTCGCGGTCGCGGAGTCGGGCACCGGCGCGCAGCTGTTGTCATATCGCGGCTACGCATCGGCCGACGAGCCCGAGAACGTGACCGGCGCGCTCTACGATCGATCGAGGAACATGCTCGCGCACTATCACGCATGCGCGACGGACTGCGCCTCGTGCGGCGCGGCGTGTCCGACGATCGACGACACGCATGCCGCATGGTTGCACCGGCGCTACGCCGTGGGCTTCCGTACCAACCTGCTCGGTGCGTTGCGCGCCGGCATGCACGCCGATGGTGGCTGCGTGCGCGGCGATGCGAGCGGCGCGCTGATCCTCGATTCCAGCTGCACCATGCCCGCCGAGGTCCAGCTCGCCGTCGACGGGGAACTCTTCATCGGCACCCGCTGCGTCGAGGTGCGCGCCGGCGGTGAGCTCGCGCTCGTCGAACAGTGCGGCGAGGTCCCCGCGAACCGGTTCACCCTCGACGATGAAGGTCACCTGTGGAACGTCGCACCGCCCGCACCGACCGACGTGACCTACGGCCAGCACCTGCGCTGCGTGGGGACCGCCGGCGACCGTCTCGTCCTCGAGCCGTGCGGTGACGGTCACGCGCCGAGCTGGTCGATCGCGCAGCACGGAACGTCGTTCCCGCGACCGGCGTGGCTCCCCACCACCGGGCGAGCGCTCCGCGGGTTCAACGGCGAGCTCTACACCGTCATCAACGGCGAGCTCGTCGAGTCCTCGATCACCCCGCTCGGGCTGTCGGCTCCGGTGACGCGCGGCGCCCTCGTTGTCGAGCCCGAGAGCCTCGTGGTCGCGAGCCTCGAGCCCGGGACGTTCATGGCGTGCGGCCGCGATGCGGGCGGCATCGTGTGCGGCTCGATCGATGACGACAGGCCGTACATCGTCGAGCGCTGGACATCGGCCTTCGCGCGAACCGGCCCTGCGACGCCGAGCGATCGGTCGCTGGCGGCGTTCGGCTCCGAGATCTGCGGCCTGACCGACGACGGGCTGATCTGCGCTCCGCGCGGCCCGACGTTCGTGCCGGTCGTGCGCTCGCGCTGGCCACAGGTGGATACCCCGCTGTGGATCGGCGACCTCGACGGCGATCGCAACGCGGACTGGTGCGCGGCGACGCCGACCGGCACCGCGTGTGGCCGCCAGGCAGATCAGATCCTGACCACGGAGGGCGTGCCGTGGAGCTACACGTCACTCGGCGTGTTCGATCCGGCACCGACCAGCGTGGCGGTCGGCGCACTGCACGACGTCGACCGCGACGGCCGCGATGACCTCTGCGCGGCTGAGGGTCGCCAGATCCTGTGCGCGCGCAGCCAGCGCCACGGATTCGGACCCCGCGTCGTGGTGGGGACACTGCCGCCGGGTGGTGGTGCGCCGACCGCGCTGTGGTTCCTGCTCGATCGCGCGTGCGTCGACGATGGGACAACGATCGCGTGCGTTGCGTTGCCCGCCCTGCCCACGCCGATCTAGTGGATGCAGGGGCCCGGCGTCGTTCGTAGGTAGCGGACGTGGGGCGCGATCGCGGCATCGGTCTCGTCGGAGCGCGCCCCACCCGGATACGCAAAGCTCGTGGGTGCGAAGCCATCGTCGCGGAGGACCTGCAAGGATGGCAGCACCTCATCGGTGACGTAGGCCTCGGCACCGTGCTCCGCCGCGTACGCCACCGCATCGAGGTGGTTGATGCCGTGGGCCTCGATCGCGTGTCCGTCGTTCGCGAGCTCGTGCAGCTTCTGCCGGCCCTCTGCCGTGAACGTCGCGTAGTACGTCACGAAGAACGTGATCGTCGCGCCGTAGCGCGTGAATAGCTCGCGCTCGGCGAACCACGCGTCGATCGCGTCGTCGTCGAACGCGAATGCAACGCCGGCGAACGGCGCAGCGGTCGGTTCGAGATCGGGTACGACGTGAGCTCCAGGCCCGCGCGCTCGAACATCCCGAACGCGCGGTCGAGCGTCTCGTGGCTGACCGTCACGCCGGGCGTGTGCGCATAGACGTTGAGCACCCAGCGCTCTGCGGCGGCGACGTCGATCCGGTCCTGCAGGCGGTCCCAGTCGACGGGGTTGACGTGCTCGTCGATCGAGAACCCGCACAGCACCTGACGATCGTCGAACGTGAAGTACAGATCGTCGCTGATGTTGTCGCCGCATCCAGACGCCAGCGCGCAGACCATCAGCGCCCACTCAGGTCCCCGCACGCAGCGCCTCCCATACGCGTAGCCCATCGCCGCCATCATACAACCGCACCGATCCGTGCTGGATCAGCACCGGCAGCTTCAGCTCCTCGATCTTCTCGACCTTGTAGCCCAGCGGATCCGTCGCTGGATCGACCCACTCGGAGCTCGCACCGCGGCGCAGGTTCACCATCATGAACGCGGTGATGCCGTCGGGCCGCGCCATCCGCGCAAAGTCGCCCGCAAAGACGATGGTCACGTTCGGCGGTGGCTTGAAGCCGAAGTAGAAGGTCGCGATCGGCGCGCACCGTGGATCACCACAGACAAGGACCACGCGCCTGGCCGGATCCGCCGCGGCCGCGCGCACGATCGCAGAGGCGGCTGTCTCCGGCCGCGGTCGCGTGACGAGGAACCGGATCGATGCCGCCCCCGGCACGATCACCGCGAGCGCGAACGCGACCACGAGCGGCGTGCGCCAGCGTGATCCCTCCAGCCGTTCGAGCGCACCGTCTGTCGCGAGCGTCGCGAGCACGAGGATTCCGGGAAGCACGGGCAACATCATCCGCGTCGACATCGGCAGCGGTGCGTACGCCGAGAGGCTCGTGCTCCCGAACCAGAACAGCGCGACGATCGCCGCCGTCGAGACGAGCCAGATCCGATCCTCCTTGCGTAGGAGCCACGGCGCGAGAACCGCGGGCAGGAGCGTGGCGAGAAACAGCTTCCCGAGCGCGAGGGGCGTTGCCCAGCCGAGGCGCTCGATCCATTCGGCCGCGGACTTGTTCGTCATCGACCACGCGTGCCCATCGGTCAGCTCCTCGATGCCGGCGAACCGCGCCATCGGATCGCCCCAGATCCGAGCACACACCACGAGGTACGCGATCGCGAGCGCCGCACCGACGGCGAGCGCGGGCACGTACCGACGAGCCGCACTCCGCAGTCCGCGCGCGCGCAGATCCACGAGCGCGACGTACACCCAGATCGGAGCGCACCACAGCGCCGTCTCCTTGACGAGGAACGCCGCGAACCACGTGACCATCGCGAGCACTACCCACGCCGTGCTGCGTTCGCGCCGCGCGAGGAACAGCGTCACCGCGGCCATCAGGGCTGCGGCCGGCAGATCCACGTTGAGCATGCTCGCGTAGCGGACGAGCGGCGTGCACGCGAGCACCAGCACGAGCCCGCAGAGCTTCGCGCGCGGCGTCGGCGCGGCCGCGTAGACCACGAGCAGGATCCCGAGAGCCGCGAGGATCGCCGGCAGGTTCGTGGTCAGCAGCGACACGCCGAACACGCGGTAGATCAGCGCGAGCGGCAGCGTGAGGCCGACCCGCATCTGGAACGGATGGCGCGGAGGATCCGTGAAGAACTCTCCGGGCGCCACCGAGATGTGGTGGGCGATGTCCGCGTACCACAGCGGATCCGACGCTGCGAAGTCGCCCTGGCTCGCCACGAGGATGAGGACCTCGAGCACGATGGCGACGAGCAGCGCGACCCGCGCCGAGATCATCCGCGGAGTCCGCGCGCCATTCGCTCGAAGCAATCGAGGATCGGCGCCGCGACGTTCTTCTCGTCCAGCCGCGAGATGTGGCGCACGCCCGTGGGCGAGGTGATGTTGATCTCGGTCAACATCCCGCCGATGACGTCGAGGCCGACCAGGATCTGGCCGTGCTCGCGCAGCCACGGTGCGACCGCCGCGATGATCTCGCGATCGCGCGCAGTGATCTCGGTCTTCACGGCCGTGCCACCGACGTGGAGGTTGCCGCGGGCCTCGGCGCTCGCGGGCACGCGCAACACGGCGCCGACTGGCTCGCCATCGACAAGCACGATTCGCTTGTCGCCCTGCACGGCCTCGGGCAGGTACTTCTGCGCGATCGTCCACCGCGTGCCGGCGCCCGTCGAGGTCTCGAGGATCGACGACGCATTCGGATCGCCGTCGCGCACCACGAAGATGCCGAGCCCGCCGTAGCCATCGACGGGCTTGACCACGATCGCCCCACCCTGCGCGGCCTGAAATGCGCGCAGCTTGTCGGCCGATCGCGTGACGATCGTTGGCGGCGTCAGGTGCGGGAACCGAAGCACGGCGAGGTGCTCGTTGAGCTCGCGCAGGCCACGCGGGTCGTTGACGAGGAGCGTCTTGCCGCGCGCGTGATCGAGAATCCACGTCGCGGTCAGGTAGTTGACGTCGACCGGCGGATCCTTGCGCATCAGCACGGCGTCGAACTCTGCGAGTCGATGGGAGCTGCTGGCCTCGACCTGGAACGCCTCACCGGGCGTGGTGCCCGGCATGACGATCGTCGGCGATGCATCGACGACCGCGTCGTCGCCTACGAGGCCGAGGTGCTCGAGCTGACAGGTCCAGACGTCCCATCCACGCGACGCCGCTTCGAGCATCAACGCGTACGACGTGTCGCCCGCGAGAGAGAGCCGTTCGAGGGGATCGAGAATGAACAGGAGTCGCACGCCGGCACTGTAACAGCGTACGCTCGGCGCGTGAGGGGTCTGTGGTTCATGCTCGTCCTCGCCGCCGCGTGTGGACGACTCGGGTTCGATCCGACCGGGGATGGCGGGGCGTCCGACGGTATGACCGACGCGTTCGTCGTATCGCTGTGCCCGGGGGACGGATCCGGGGCGCGTGTGTGTGACGGCTTCGAGAGTCCCTCCCTCGCTTCGCGCTGGCTCTACGACACCGAGCAGGGCACGGCGACGGCGAGCACCGTGCGCGCGTATCGCGGCAACTCGTCGCTTTACACGCAGACCGACCAGATCACGAAACCGACGCTCTATCCGCGAGCCTCGCTGCAGACCTACGACGGCCTCCCAGTTATCGGATCGATCAACCTCCGCGTGTTCGTGTACCTCACGGCGCCCACGGTCTCGAACTTCGTGCAGCTGATCAACTTCGCCAATGAGGCAGGCGTCGGGATCTCGATGGGCGTTCGCAACGGCAAGGTCGTCAACAACGACTACACCGACATGATCTACGCGGAGTCCACGACGGTGTTCCCTACCGACCGTTGGGTCTGCGTGGTGTTCAAGGTTCCGAGCGACACCACCGACACCGTGCGCATCTACCTCGACGACATCGAGGTCACGGACGTCGCGCTCATGAAGATCACGGCGCAACCTCCGCCGACGCACCTCTACCTCGGCCTCGACTGGCCGAACATGTACACGAACCTGCCGCCATCGAGCGCGTGGTTCGACGAGCTGATCATCGATGACGTGTCGACGAACTGCGCGCAGTAGCGCTCCGCCGCCGTCGGGAACGTCAGAACGAACGCGGTGCCGGCGCCGAGCTTCGTCTCGACCTTGATCGCGGAGCCGACAAGCCGTGGACGCGTCGCTCGCGGTTCTGCATCGTCAGCAGCGCAAACACTTCGCCCGCCCGACTAACGAACTAAGCCGCGGGCGGAGGCTCGGAACCACCCGACGGGGGAGGCTCGTCGACGCCGACACCGATCTTGGTCGGTAGCAGGTGCTCGAGACCATGCTTGCGCAGGCGGTAGTAGAGCGTGGAGCGATTGATGCCGAGCGTGCGCGCGGCACTCGCGATGTTTCCGCGAGACTTCTCGACCGCGGCGATGATCTCCTTGCGCTCGCTGTCGAGCAGACGCTCGGCGAGGCTCTTGCCGTCCTCGGCAGCGGCCGGCGCCACGGCGAGCACGGGAACAGCGCCGCTCTGCGTCGGTGATGACGGCTGTACGCGGCGACCAAAGTCGAGGTGCTGCGCGGCGAGCGGCGAGCCCTTCGCGAGAATCGTGGCGCGCTCGATGATGTTCTCGAGCTCGCGAACGTTGCCCGGCCAGTTGTACTCGCGCAGCTTCTGGATCGCCTCGGGCGACGCTGCCGACGGCGACGCGCCCATCGAGCGCGCAAACTTCGCGACGAAGTGAGCGACCAGCACCGGCAGGTCGTCGAGGCGATCGCGCAGCGGCGGGAGGTTGATCGGGAACACGTTGAGCCGGTAGTAGAGGTCCTCGCGGAACTCGCCTTCCTCGATCATCTTCTCGAGGTTGCGGTTCGTGGCGCTGACCACGCGGACGTCGACCTTGATCGTCTCGGCGCCGCCGACCCGCTCGAACTCGCGCTCCTGCAGCGTGCGAAGCAGCTTGATCTGGACCTCCATCGGGAGGTCGCCGACCTCGTCGAGAAACAGCGTTCCGCCGTCGGCGAGCTCGAACCGGCCTGCGCGCCGCGCGACCGCGCCGGTGAAGCTGCCCTTCTCGTGACCGAACAGCTCGCTCTCGAGGATGCCCGG
>JAYUYE010000448.1:0-4408 GCA_043752985.1 Myxococcales bacterium | reverse complement strand
CGGCGTCGCCGATGATCGCGATGTCCGCGCTGCCCGGGTGAACCTCGAGCTCGACCGCGCCCCACGTGTGGTAGCGGTCCCAGAACGACGGCAGCGCGGCGAGCACGGTCTCGGCCGACAGGGTCGTCGGATCCGCGCCGAACAGGTGCGTGAACGTCGCGCTCATCGTGCCGCGTCCGACCTTGCGCGGCACGAGTTGGTTCGGCATCCGCTCGTGCGCGAGCTCGAGCGCGGAGACCAGCTCGGACAGCTCGACCCAGGCGAGCGGCGCGAGCGTCGGCGCGAGGACGTTCGCGAGCGTCGGATTCTCGTTGATCAGCTTCGCGATCCCGGACTCGCCGAGGTGATGCTGGAACATCTTCGACAGCACGCGAAGGTGCACGGCGCGGACCAAGCCGATCGTCGCGCGCGGCTCGTGTGCCTCGAGCGCGAAGTCCTCGTCCTCGATGCCAGCGGTCGGCACGAACAGCGCCGCGGCCGCGGCCGCCGGATCCTCGACGCTGCGCTCCTCGGGAACGTGGTCGGGTGGCAAGCGTTCGAGCGCGCGGCCGAGCGCAATCGCGAACGTCGATGCCGACGCCCACCGCTTCTTCGGGGTCGGAGCGAGCGCCTTGGCGAGCACGGTGTCGACCGCCTCGGACAGCGAGGAGCGCAGGTGCGATGGTGGCGTGAGCGGATCGGTGAGCTGGCGCTGGACGACCTGCGGTGCCGGTCCCGAGCCGAACGGCGGGCGGCCGGTCAGCATGCAGTACACGGTCGCGCCGAGCCCGTAAACGTCGGTGGTGGGGCCGTCGGTCTGATCGAGGAACGACTCCGGTGCGGCGAACCCGGGCGTTCCGGCGGCATCTCGGGCATCGCCCGCACGGACGGCGACACCGACGTCGACGAGCACGGCGCGATCACGGTCGCGGTCGAGGAGGATGTTCGCCGGCTTGACGTCGCGATGGATGAGGCCGAGGGCGTGCATCGCATCGAGCGCGTCACCGATCTCGAGCGCGATCTGGGCGACTGCCGCGGTCGGGAACCACTCCTGGCGCTCGAGCGTCTGGCGGACCACCTCGGAGAGTGGCTGGCCCTCGACGAGCTCCATCACGAAGTAGACGTTCTGCTGGTGCTCGCCGAGCGCGTAGACCTGGACGAGGTTCGGGTGATGGAGCGACGCGAGGATGCCGGCCTCGGCGCGGAACCGCGACACCAGATCGCGATCGGATGCGAGGTCGGAGCGCAGCACCTTGATCGCGACCGGCCGACCGAGGCCGAGATCCTCACCGCGATAGACGACGCCCATCGCGCCGCGCGACAGCTCGTGGGTGACGCGGTACGCGCCACCGACGATCGTGCCCGTCGAGAGCTGACCGGTGTCCATGCCCGGATCCGAGTCGGTCATGCGTTCGTCGGGCGAGATGATGCGGACGTCGCTCGGCGGCGCGGTTCGCAGGGCGGCATAACAGCGGGCGAGGGCGGACTCGCCACTGCGCTCGCCGGTTCCGATCTCACTCGCGACGGCGCGCACGGTGATCGTGATCTCGGTGGTGTCGTCGACCTTGATCGGCTCGTGCTCGAGCTTGTAGAGGATCTTGCGGACGACGATCACGGCCTGTTCGGCGTTCGCGCCGACGAGCAGTACGGAGATCTCGTCGCCACCGAGCCGGCCGAGCGGATCGTTGCCGCGGACGTTCGCGCGGATCTTCGCCGAGACCTGCGCGAGCACCTCGTCGCCTGCCTTGTGGCTGAACTGAAGGTTGATCCGACGCGTCCCCACGACGTCGAAGATCACGAGCGTCAGCTTCTCGGCGCGCCGCTGGGCGGATGCGATGTCGTGCGCGATCGTCTGTTCGAACGCACCGCGCGTCATCGCACCGGTCAGGGGGTCGTGGAGGCTGGTCGCCATCAGGCGCTCACCCTCCGCGACGATCCGCCGGTGGCTCGCCAGCCACGACAGCTCGCGCGTCAGGCGCGCCGCGATCGCCTTGAGGTCGGTGCGCTCGGCGGCCGAGAACCGGCGGCCCGAGTCCGCGACGATCGCGACGAGCCCGGAGACCTCGGCCGGTCCCGACCGCAGCGCATCGGCGATCACCGAGCGCGGGTTGGGGCCGCCGAGGATCACGGTGCCAGCGGCGGCTGCTGCGATCCGCGCGGCCCCTGCGATCTGCGTGCGGTACGTGTCGCTCGGATAACTGCGTGCAGCGGTCGGCAACATCTGCGCGCCGTCACGCCACCACACGATGCAGTCGTTCGCGGTGAAGCCCTCGGCAACCGCGAGCAACGTCTCGGTCGCGCTACCGGTGAGATCGACGAGCGAGGTCGCGATCAGGCCGCGCGCGCGTGCTAGGTCGAAGTCCGGCGACGTCGGATCGGTATGGGCCACCGCGGCGATCGCCTCGGCGGAGATCGGAGTCAGCAGCACGCCCGACGCCCCGGCCTGAGCAGCCGCACCGGCGATGCGCGCCGCGTTCGTACCGTCGCCCACGATCCACCGCGGCGGACCATCCGCGGGCGCGATCCCGAGCTCCGCGGCGACCATCGGTGCCACCAGGATCGCCGCACAGGTGACCGACGCAATCTCGTCCGCGGTCACCGACTGCAGCGAGACACCGGCACGAGCGGCGATCGCCGCCAGCTCGGTGAGCAGCCGACCCGATGGGTCGAATACCGCGAGCCGCTTCGCTGCCATCGCGACATCCTACTCCGGGCAGGAAGCGGCGCCTACGGGCGCAGCGCCGCGATGCCGGGAAGATCAAGTCCCTGCACGAACTCGAGCGACGCACCGCCGCCTGTCGAGACGTGCGAGACCTTGTCGGCCAGGCCCGCCTGCGCGATCGCAGCGGCCGAGTCGCCGCCGCCGACCACGGTCAGTGCGAGCTTGTTCTCGGCGAGCGCGCGCGCGACCGCGTTGGTGCCCGTCGCGAATTTTGACTTCTCGAACACGCCCATCGGGCCGTTCCAGAACACCGTGCGTGCCGCGCCGAGAACCTTCTTGAAGGTCTCGGTCGTGCCCGGCCCGATGTCGAGCGCCATCGACTCCGCGGGAATCTGATCCGCCGAGACGACCTTGCTACCGGACTCGTCGTCCATGCTCGTCGCGACGACCACATCGGTCGGCAGGTAGACGGTGACGTTCTTCTCGCTCGCCTTGCGCAGGAAGTTGCGCGCGTTCGGCAGCCGCTCGCGCTCGACCCGGCTCTTGCCCAGGGACTTGCCCTGCGCCTCGAGGAACGTGTTTGCCATCGCGCCGCCGATCACGATCGAGTTGACGCGGTCGAGCAGGGCGTCGAGGACCTCGATCTTGTCGGAGACCTTGCTGCCGCCGAGCACCGCGACGTACGGGCGATCGACCTCGCCGAGCAGACGCGACAGGAAGTCGATCTCCTTGGCCATCACGAAGCCCGCGCCCTTCTCGCCGACGAACTTCACCATGCCGGCAGTCGACGCATGCGCGCGGTGCGCGGTGCCGAACGCGTCGTTGACGTAGATGTCCGCGTACGACGCGAGCTGGCGCGCGAACGCCTCGTCGTTGGCTTCCTCGCCCGGCGAGAACCGGAGGTTCTCGAGCATCGCGATCTGGCCATCACGCAGATCGCTGACGACCTTGCGTGCACCGTCGCCGGCCGGTTCGTCCGCGAGCGCGATGTCGATGTCGAGGATCTCGGCGAGCCGTGCCGCGATCGGCTCGAGCGAGAGCTCGGGCTTGACCTGGCCGTCGGGACGGCCGAGGTGCGAGCCGAGCACGATGCGCGCGCCGCGATCGATCAGGTGGCGCAGCGTCGGCAAGGTTGCCTGGATGCGCGCGTCGTCCGTGATCTTCTTCGTCGCCTTGTCGAGCGGCACGTTGTAGTCGACGCGCACGAACACGCGCTTGCCCTCGACGGGCAGCTCTTCGACATGCTTGATGCCGTTCGGCAGCGCCATGGCCTAGAGCTTCTCCGCCACGAACTTCGCGAGGTCGAGCAGGCGCTGCGAGTAGCCCATCTCGTTGTCGTACCAGGCGAGAACTTTCACCTGATCACCGATCGCGGTGGTCAACGCGGCGTCGAGCGATGCCGAGTGCCGATCGTCGTTGAAGTCGCACGAGACGAGCGGCTCGTCGACGACCTGCAGGATGCCCTTGAGCGGGCCGGCCGCGGCGGCGCGGAATGCGTCGTTGACGGTCTTCGCGTCGGCGGCCTTCTCGAGGCGCACCGTGAGGTCGACGAGCGAGACGTTTGGCGTCGGGACGCGGATCGCCATGCCGTCGAGCTTGCCCTTCATGATCGGGAGGACTTCCTTGAGCGCCTTCGCGGCGCCCGTCGTCGTCGGGATCATCGAGAGAGCTGCGGCGCGGGCGCGGCGCAAGTCCTTGTGGGGCAGGTCGAGAATCTGCTGGTCGTTCGTGTACGAGTGGATCGTGGTCATCAGGCCATGCAGGATG
>JAYUYE010000447.1:0-4410 GCA_043752985.1 Myxococcales bacterium | reverse complement strand
ACGAGGCGCTGCGTGCCGAATTCGCGGCGCACCGGATCCTTCGCCGCTATCGCGCAACGGTCCACGGCCAGGTCGCGCTCGCGAGCGGGACGATCGATGCGCCGCTCGGGCGAGATCCAACGTTCGATTATCGACGCGCGGTCGTGCCGCTTGCCTCCGGCGGCCAGTCCGCGATCACGCACTACAGGGTCGTCGAGCGCACCGCCGATCACACGGTGCTCGAGCTCGAGCTCGCGACGGGACGCACGCACCAGATCCGCGTGCACCTCGCGAGCATCGGCCACCACATCGTCGGCGATACGATCTACGCGAGCGCGCGTGTCACCCGCGACGATGCGAGCCAGGCCATCGAGCTGCGGGCGATCGAGCTCCGGTTTGCGCATCCGCGGGATGGTCGCGAGATCACATGTAGGGTGGAGCCATGACCTCGAGCTCTGTTCTGGCGATCCTCTCGATCCTTGCAGCCGCATGTTCTGGCTCACCGCGACCAGCGCCCGACCCGGGACCCGACCCGGCTGGTGGCGGCGGTTCGGCCGTCCAGCCGCCGCCCGGCGAAACGGGCTGCGCGCCGCCAAAGCCTGCACCGGATTCCGTGTGTGTTCAGGACTGCGGGCCGCCGGTCTCGCGCGAGACAGACCCACCCCGCGCGTGGCAGTGGTTGTCGCCGGCGGATGCCGAGAATCGCAAGACGTTCGGGTGTCCGCGCTGCCTGCCGCCCGAGGCACTGATCGCGACACCGAGCGGCGATCGCCCGATCGGATCCCTGGTCGCGGGGTCGCTGGTGTATTCGACCGACGAAGCTGGGCACAAGATCGTCGTGCCGATCGTGCGCGTCGGTTCGACGCCCGCACCGGCAACTCACATGCTCGTCGTCGTCGTGCTCGCGGATGGCCGCGAGGTGACCGCATCGCCAGGGCACCCGACCTCCGATGCGCGCGCTCTCGGGACGCTCGTCGTCGGAGATGCTCTTGACGGTGCGCGAGTCATCGCGGTCCGCCACCGCCCGTTTGGCGAGCAGCGCACGTTCGACTTGTTGCCCGCGAGTGAGAGCGGCGTGTACTGGGCCGACGGCGTCCGGCTCGCTAGCACGCTGCGCTAGAGATCAGGCGCGCACGCCGTGTCCGCGACGGACTCGATCGCGATCGCGGTGAGTGCAACGCAGTAGTCGAGATCGATGTTCGCCATCGTATCGAGCGTGTCGTGGTAGCCCTTGCGGCTGATGTCGTAGTTCTCCATGAACAGGACGACCGGGATCCCGACGTCGGAGAAGATCTGCCCGTCTGTATTGAACAACGCGGAGCGCGGCTCCCACTCGACGCGCACCTCGCCGTGCACCGCGAGATGCGCAAACGGTGGTGGTGGCGGAGACACGCGGTTGCCGTCGGGGACGCGCTGCGCGCGCTCCAGCTTCGGGTGGACGCCGTTGTTCCACTCGGTGGCGCACTGATTCCAGCGGAGGTTCGCGTGGTGTGCTCGGCGCGCGAGTCGAGAGGAGGCCGCACCCTCGCCCGGCGCGATCTGGAACACATCGAGGTCCCGACGCGTGTTGTGTCCGATCATGTCGAGAATGAATGCGGCAACGACATCGACGCTCGACATGTCGCGCGAGCGACCGTCCTCGGCAGTGAACGTCAGGCTGCGCTCGACGAGGGCCTGGCAGAGCGCGCGAGCACCCAGGCAATCGGCGGGATACTCCTCGCCGGTCAGGTGCACGAGCCAGACGTCGCGCTCGAGCTTGCCGGCGCGCGCGAGCGGCAGCAAGTACTCGGCTGCCAGCAACAACGCCGTGGTTCCCGAGTGGTTGTCATCGGCGCCGAACGCGGGCGCGCGCAGCAGATCGCCCCCCTTCTCCGGGTAGTAGACGTCCTCCATGTATGCCGTGTCGTAGTGATCGCCCATCACCACGGCCTGCGTGCGGTCGTTGCCCGGGATCACGAACACGATGTTGCGCTGCGCCGGCGCGTCCTGGTTCTTCGCCCAGCCCTCCATCCACGTGAACGCGAAGTCGGTCTCCCACCGGAACACGTGATCGACGACCTGGGCGCGCCCGACCATGTCGTGTGCCGCGATCAGCTCGCGGTAGCGGCTGTGCAGATGATCGCCGAGCGCCTCGAGGTCGCGTTGCTCGTGCGTGTGGATCCCGGCGGCCTTGGCGGCAGGGCCGCCGTGCTTGCCCCGATTCACGGTGATGCCGTCGGCGTCGTTCTTCTGGCGGAACTCTCCGTGCGCGAGCCCCGCGATCGACGTCCAGGCCTGCTCGGCGAACGCGCGCGTCCCGAACTGGTCGAGCACGATCGGCGCACTGACCGCATCGGGCCCGCTGGTCGCCGCGCGCAGCGCCGAGACGACGAACGCGGAGGTCTCGGCGTCGGCGCCGTGCGTCGGTAGCGCCGCGATCCAATCCTCCAGCGAGAGGTCCTTGGCGATGTGGAGCAGGGCGCGAGCATGCGCGGGCGAGATCGGCTCGTCGAGCTCGGCGACCGTGTCGAGTAGCTTGCGGATGTTGTGACTGGTCGTGTGGCGCGAGTGACCTGGGTCGAGCGGAAACGCTCGCGCGGCAGCGAGGTGCTCGGGGCGCGTGAGCAGGCGAGGCTCCAGCTCGATGCGATCGGCGCCCGGCGCCTCCGCGGTGAGATACCCGAGCGGTGCGCGCGGATATCTCCCGAGCCCTGCACGCGCGACGAGCGGAAGATGCCAGAACGTCTCGCGCGTACCGACCCGCATCGGCGGGTAGTACATCCGGTAGCCAAACCGGCCGCCTTGCTCGACGGCGCTCGCCGCCTCGAGGATCTTCGCGCCCTCTGCGCTCGGTCCGTCGAGCAGGAGTCGATAGTCCTCGGTCCAGATCTGCGAGTTGCGCGCGAGCGGCTTGTTGTAGAGATCGATGTCGACCGGTGTGGTCGAGAACAGCGCGATCGAGACTTTGTCGCGATACTCGACCTCGCGCGTGATGTCCGCGTCACGCCGCACGCGCTGCCAGCGGTGTGTGCGAACGAAGTCGTCAACGATCCGGTGGCCGTGGTCACCAGGCTGGTCCTGTTCGTCGAGCCAACCGGACTGTGGGATCCGGATCGTGAAGCTGTCTTCGACACGCCGGAACAGGTGCAAGAGCGGAATCTGCCGGGCGCGCTCGAGCTCGCGTGACAGTTCGCGATAACGCGCGTGCTCGAAGAGCACCAGCGTCGCGGGACTCGGTACGAGCACGAGATCACCGGCGAGGTATGCCGCGCGGATCGCATCGGGCAGCGTTGCGAAAGGTTGGAACGTGACGAGCGTCTTCACCGAGGACACTGGCGCGTCGCCGAGGAGCCGGCCGCGCAGGTCCGCCGGCAGCTCGTCGTCACCGAAGATCCGCCACGCGCCCTCGAGTCCCGCCCACTGCAGCAGCTGCCCGAGGGACTCCTCGTCGAGGCCACGCAGCGATGCCGACGCCGCGCCATCGTGGCTGGTGCCGAACAGGGTCCACCGGTCGTTCCCCTTGTCATCCTGCGTCCGAGACAGCGCGAGCGGACAGATCACGACGAGCGGATCGTGCTCGAGGCGCCCGTCGCGTGCAGCCTCGGCTAGCTCGGCCGGCCAGGCGGGATTGTCGTCGAGCAACGTGCGCGACAGGCCGTGCGCGCCTCCGCGCAACAACCGCTCGAGTCGCGTGACGAGCTGGTCGGCGATCTGGTCGAGTCCGGGTCCGATCGATTGCGCCTGCTCGTACTCGTCGAGATCGAACGAATCGCCATCCGAGATCCGGTCGGTGGTGGCGCCGAGCTCTGCCCGCGGCGCGTAGGGCTTGAGCCCGACGTACGGGGGCGGCATCAGCTCGGAGTACGCGCGGAGAGGGAACCGTCCCGCGCCCAAGAATACCCCGTGCGCTTCGGCCTCGATCCGTTGCCACGCATTGCTCATCGTCGGCGAGCCTACGCTACCCTCCTCCGCTGTGACCGCCTCCGGCTTCCGCATCGACTGGCAGACCGAGGTCGGACACCTCGCGGCGATCGAGCCCTCCCTGGAGGAGGTCACGCTCCACGCGGCGCAGCTCGCGGCCGGCTACAACGATCCGCGCAACGCCGAGCTGATGGGCCACACCGAGCCGATCTCTGACGACGAGGTCGTCGACCACTACGACGCGTCGATGGAGGATGGCGTCCGGTCGTTTCTCCTGGTCGTCGATGGCGCGCTCGTGGGTGACGGCGACCTGCGGGGAGCGCGTGACGGTGCGGCCGAGTTCGCGTTCATGATTGCGGCCCCTAACACCCAGGGCAAAGGCCTGGGCACCCGGTTTGCTGTGATGATCCACGCGTTCGGGTTCGCCCAGCTCGCGCTCGAGCGGATCTACGCGTCGGTGGTGCCGCACAACGTCGCCTCGCGGCGCGTGTTCGAGAAGATGGGCTACGAGCTCGACCACGGGCCCGAGGC
>JAYUYE010000446.1:0-10489 GCA_043752985.1 Myxococcales bacterium | reverse complement strand
GCCGCGGGCCTCGCCGAGGTCCTCGGAGGAACGCCCGAGCAGGTGGAGAACGCGGCCGAGATCGGGATGGAGCACAACCTCGGGCTCACCTGCGATCCGATCGGCGGCCTCGTCCAGGTGCCGTGCATCGAGCGCAACGCCATGGGCGCGGTCAAGGCCATCAATGCCGCCCGGCTTGCGCTTCAGGGCGATGGTACCCACAAGGTGTCGCTCGACAAGGTCATCAAGACCATGTGGCGCACGGGCGCGGACATGAGCAGCAAGTACAAGGAGACCGCTCGCGGTGGTCTCGCCGTGAACATCATCGAGTGTTGATGGTACGTTGGACTCAGTGGAGCTGACCGGGCTCGAGCCACGGCGAAGCGACCTGGCACGCGGGATTGTGATCGCGCGGAGCGCCAAGCCGCTCACGCCGGATGCACAGCGCGCGCTGTGGACCACGCTCGCCGAAGCGGGGGTTACCGAGGCCGACGAAGCGCGAGATGAGGATCGCGACGATCCTCTCGATGAGGAGATCGATCGCCAGTGGCTCGCCGCACCGTGGATGCCACCCGCGCCCGCTGACCTCGAGGCGCATCGCACAGCGCTCGAGCAGGTCGCCGCGACCTACGAGCTCGAGGCGATCTGGTGCATCAAGATCGAGACCGGGATCGACGGCCTGACCTGGCTCGAGATCTCGTCGACCGAGCCGCTCGAGGACTCGGTCGAGGACGTGGCCGATCCGACCGAGCCCGTCGAGATCGTTGATGCGATCTTCGACGAGCAGGCCGAGGTTCTGTACGCGGCTCCCGACGCGCCGGAAGCCGCCGAGGACGACGCCGAGGATCTGGGCGACGAAGACGAGCTCGAGGACGACACCGGCGATCTCGAGGCTGACATCACGTCCGCGCCCGAGAGTCACTGGCGCAACGGCGCACCACCGATGGAGCACTCCGTCGCATTTCCGATCGAGCTGTATCCCGAAATCATCGACGAGTATGACTGGGAGAGCTTCGGCATCGCGCTCAAGCTGGCCGGCACCGCCCTCCCCGGTGAGGAGTCGGTGATCAATGCGTTCTTCGCACTCTGGCTATCCGCGTACCAGGACGAGCGCTCCGACGACTTCGAGCCGTTCCAGCGCGCGGATGTCGTTCACGATCGCAAGCATCGCTCCGCGCTGATGTGGGTCGAGCGGTTCGCCGTGCCCGCGACCGCGTCCGACCAGGTTCACTTCCTGCTGTGGATCGCCGCGCGGATCCATGACGTGCTGCCGCTCGCGTGGGCGCGGTTCGATCCTGTCGATGACGCGGTCAAGGCGCGCGCCGTCACCGACGAAGGCGTCGACCCGTTCGTCCTCGCAGGCAACCCGTTCGCCGAGCGGTTCCGCCGTCACGGTGAGGAGGGTGCGCTCGCGTGGGCTGTCTCGCAGAGCGCGTGGAGTCGTCGCGAGCTCTCCGGCATGTTGATCGAGGTCGCGCTCGATCACGACCCCGATGACCCGGCGACCGCCATCGTCGCCGAGCGGCTGCTCCGCCGTGCGCTGTCGTTCGACCACGACTCGGATGCGACGGGCTACCTCGGCATCGTCCTGATCCGTCAGCACCGGCTCCCCGAAGCCATTGTCCTCGCGCGCGATGCACCGCGCCGCGATGTCCGGATGCTCGTCGTCGGTGAGGCAGCCGAGCACCTTCCGAACGAGCTCGCGAGCGCGCTCGAGCTGCTCGATGACGCCACGCTGCGCGCGACGGATCCCGAGGAGGTCGCGGAGCTCGTCAGCGCGATTGCGCGGCACGCGCCGGCACACCTGCCTGCCGTTCTCGAGCGGCTACCCGAGGAGAGCTCGCTCGTCGCGTACCTCTACAACGTGAGCTTTGCGGTCGAGCGTCCCCAGGCGCTCGCGATTCTGCGCCGCGTGCTCGCGTTGCCCGAACCGGCGCGTGGCTCCGGTGAAGCGCGCACCGCACTCGTGATGGCGTGGAACAACGCCTGCATCCACGCTCACGCACTTGGCGACTACAAGCTGGCGGTCGAGCTCGCCGACGGGGGCCAGCCCTACGGTAGCGAGAATCCGTACATCTATCACTCGGCCGCCTGCGCGTATGCCGCGGTCGGCGATGTCGATCGCGCGATCGAGCAGGTCAAGCTCGCGATCGAGTATGGCTACGAGCACGGTGAGAAGATGGAGACCGACGCGGATCTGTCGTCACTTCAGAGCGATCCGCGGTTCGGTCAGCTATTCAACGAGTGGAGAACGCGCAGGGCGGATCTAAACTGATGGTGATCCGCAGGCCGCTTCCCGACGAGCTCCCCGCGATCACCACGCTGGTCCGCTCCATCGTGGCCGAGTCATTTCCGGGAGCGAGCCCGGCGGATATCGAGCGGGTGGGCGCCGAGGACTGGAGCCCGGGCTGGATCGCGGTCGATGACGACGGATCGATCGCCGGTGTCACGCTGATCACCGAGGAGTGGATCGACGACCTGTGGGTTGCCGCGTCGCATCGCTCGCACGGCGTCGGCGCCCTGCTCTTGGCCCACGCCGAAGTGCAGATCGCCGCACTCGGCCACCCGGAAGCGCGGCTGCGCGTGGTGGCCGCGAACACGGCGGCGCGAAAGTTCTACACGCAGCACGGCTACACCGTCGCGCGCGAGTTCGATCACGAGCGCTTCAAGGACCGGAAGATGGTCGAGTTCGAGAAGAAGCTCGGCTAGCTCGGCTGCGTGCGCGAGGCTCGCACCGGGCAGTCCGGGATCCAGAGCGTGAGCCACGAAGGCACCAAGGCCACGAAGCAGAAGGAAGAGGGCTCGGCTGAGACGCCAACCGCAGAGGAGCAGAGGCCTCAGCGCAGAGAAGGTTGCGTGACGCCGATCCTGTGCCGTTCGCACACGAATCCGAGGACCGATTCTGGTCGGCGGCCTCTGCCTCCGTGCGGTCAAACGTCTCGGGGCACACCGCCGACGGCGCACACGCCTTGGTGGGCGAAGCCCAAACCACCACTGCGTCGTGGCCTCCGTGGTTTCGTGGCTCCGATCGGGGAGACCCGCACGGTCGTCGACCCGCACGGTCGTGGATCCGAACGCGCGAGTCCCGACTCTCAGCTCGGGCGCAGCGTCGGGCCCGACACGTCGGTCGCGGCCTGGGTCGCTTCGTCGTAGTGACCCCAGCACACCGGCGCGTACGACTCGTCGGCTCCGAGCTGGATCTGCGGACCGCGCACCGTGGGCGTCCCGTTGACGAACCGAAGATTGCAGATCGCCTTCTTCGAGCAGTACTGGCAGGTCACCTTGACCTCCTCGATGCGATCCGCGAGCTCCATCAGGCGCTGCGCGCCCGGGAACAGTCGCGTGCGGAAGTCCGTACGCAGGCCGTAGCAGATCACGGGGACACCGGGATCGATGGTGATCCGGCGAAGGTCCTCGATCACGGCGGGCGGCAGGAACTGCGCCTCGTCGACGAGCACGCAGTCGAGGTTTGCGAAGTCGCGCGGATCGAGCGTGGTGTCCTCGTCGATCATCAGGTCGGCATCCGCCTCGAGTCCTGCGCGCGACGAGATCTTCGCTGCGCCGAACCGGGTGTCGAGCCGCGGCTTCATCAGCAACACCCGCTTGCCCTGTTTGCGATAGTTGTGCGCAACCGCGAGCAGGTTCAGCGACTTCGCCGAGTCCATCGTGCCATATCGAAAATAGAGCTTCGCCACGGCATGACCCTACGAAGAGGGGCTGACATACGGTGAGGGCCCCCTGCTCCCGCATGAATAGAACCGGGGCATGAGGTATCAAACGGCCATGCGCCTCGCCGTGATCGCCGCAGTTTCGGCTCTTTGCCCCGTCTTCGCCTCCGCGGAGTCCACTCCCGCGTACCGGCTGTTCGAGGACGGTGCCCTCGGCATGAAGCTGCCCAACAAGCGGCTCCTCGGTGCCGACAAGGGGCTCGAGAAGACGGTTGCAGACTGCATCACCGGTGCGCCGGCCGCGAAGAGCTCCGCGGTCTACTGGCTCGAGATCAGCAAGCTCGGCACCGTGACCGCGGCGAAGGTTCGCGGCTCGGGCTCGAGCGCGCTCGATGGCTGCATCGCGGGCGGGATGAAGAAGGCCTCGATCACCGATGCACTGCCGAGCTCGATCGTGGTGGTCGGCCGGATCGACATCCTCGATCGTACGACCACCTCCGGCACGTATCTCCCGTCCCCGAAGATCTCCGAGGTCGTGATGATGGTCGATCCCAAGGGCGCGACCTGGCAGCTCAGCTCGCGTCGCATCGCGTACACCGCGAATCGCGCGGCCGATATCGCACAGGCGCTCGACGCGCAGTCCACTGCGATCTCCGCGTGCGCCGCAAAGCGTGTGACCAAGCTCGCGGACGTGGACCTGATCGCGTGGGTCGACGGCAGCAAGGCGCTCGTCCGCGGCAGCGGCGACTCCACCTACGATGGCTGCCTCGCCACGGCGTTGATGGCGATCAAGTTGCCCACGACCGAGTCGGCCCTGTGGCTCGAGCTGTCGCTGCGCAAGCCCGCCGAGCCGCTCGCGCCGCGGACCGACAAGGTCGCGCTGTCGAAGGACCGCGCGTTGCAGGATGCGCTGACCACCGCGGTGCGCTCGCGCAAAGATGTCCTCCTGACCTGCCTCGACAAGGCGCCGAAGACCGCGAAGCTCACGAAGGTCACCATCGCGCTCGATGCCGGCAAAGCAACCATCAAGACCGTGGCGACGGGCGACGCGGCCGCCGACACCTGCGTGAAGAGCAAGCTCAAGGATGTCGTGATCAAGAGCGCGGCTCCGACGGACAAGCTGGAGCTCGAGGTCACTCTCGAGCCCGCGACGTGATCACCAGGCGTTGAGGAAGCGGGCAATCGAGACCGCAAGCGCTGCGATCAGACCAGCGGCGGGGATCGTGAAGATCCAGGCATAGAGGATTCGCGCCGCGAGTCCCCAGCGAACGCTGCGCGCGCGGCCCATCGAGCCGACTCCGACGATCGCGCCGGTCATCGTGTGCGTGGTCGACACCGGAATCTTGAGATACGTGGCGAGGAACAGCGTGAGCGCTCCGGCGACCTCGGCGCAGAACCCACCGACGGGCTTGAGGTGGGTCAGGCCCATGCCCATGGTCTTGACGATCCGCCAGCCGCCGATCGCAGTGCCGAACGCCATTGCCGCGTACGAGGCGACGAAGATCCAGTACGGGGCCGGATCGCCGGCAAAGCCGGTCGTCGAGTCGGGACCGCGCAGCATGCCGCCCGCGATCATCACGACCCAGATCACGCCGGCGGTCTTCTGCGCGTCGTTGCCGCCGTGGCCGATCGAGTAGAGGCCCGCGGAGATCAGCTGGCCGACGCGGAACACCTGATCGACCTTGCGCGGTCGCATCTTCCGGAACAGCCAGTACACGACGAACATCAGAAAGCTGCCGATCACGAGGCCCATGATCGGCGCGAGCGGAATGAAGTAGAGCGTCTTCGCGATCTTGTCGAGCTGCAGCGTGTCGATGCCGCCGAATGCGATCCCGGCACCGGCCAGGCCACCGATCAGCGCGTGGGTGCTCGACGATGGAAGCCCGAGCCGCCAGGTCGACAGATTCCAGACGAAGGCGCCGAGCAGGCCGCAGATCACGACCCAGACGTATGCGGGGCTGCCGCCGTCGACGTGGATCGTCTTCGAGATCGTGTCAGCGACGCCGTGATGAAAGATGAACAGGGCGATGAAGTTGAAGCTGGCGGCCCACAGCACGGCGACGCGTGGAGACAGGACGCGGGTCGAGACCACGGTGGCGATCGAGTTCGCGGCGTCGTGGAATCGGTTGATCACGTCGAACAGCAGTGCTGCCGCGATCGCTACGACGGCGATGACCTCGAGGTCCATGTTCTGTCAGGCGTGCTCGAGGATCACGCCCTCGATGATGTTCGCGACGTCCTCACAGCGATCCGTGGCGTTCTCGAGGTTCTCGTAGACCTCTTTCCACTTGATCACCATGATCGGATCTTTCTCTTCCTTGAACAGGCGCGCCACGGAGCGGCGCAGGATCGCATCGGCTTCGTTCTCGAGGCGATTGATGTCGATGCACAGCTTGAGCGTGGCGTTCGGATCCTTGAGATCGCGCAGACCGCGAACCGCAGCTTCGACCTGGACCGCGGCGCGGTGCAGCGCATCGGAGAGGTCGCGAACGTCGGCCGTCATCACGGTCAGCTCGTAGAGCTCGACGCGCTCGGCGGCGGCCTCGACGAAGTCCATCACGTCGTCCATCCGCGTGATCAGCCGGTGGATCGAATCACGATCGATCGGAGTGATGAAGGTCTTGTGCAGAGCCTCCACGCAGCGGTGGGTGATCGTATCGGTCTCGTGCTCGATATCCGAGATCCGCCGGCACTTGGCGTTGATGTTGGCGCCCGTGGTGACGAGGGAGAGAAACTCCTTGGTCCCTTCGATCGTCAGCGCCGCATGCTGCTCGAAGAAATCAAAGAAGCTGGTCTCGCGTGGCAGAAACCGACCGAACATGCAGCCCCCTGCGCAAGGCTGTAACACGTTCGCGATCAGCTCGTCACACCAGGAACATCCCATCTCGCAGGTAGCTCACCACCAGGGCCTGTACGCGCACGTCGTTCATGATCCAGGTGTGGGTCGCATCGACCTCGGTGAACGCGGCCATGCCGTCGAGCTTGGTCTCCTCGACCGCGACCGTGCCGTCATTCGGCGTCTGCGGAGAAAACCGCCGGCCCACCGTCCAGCTGGTGACGTTCGAGATCGCCAGGCTGCGGGTGCCAGCGATCACGGCGAACGGTGCGGGGGGGGCGGGCCACGTCCCGCCATTCGCCAGCTCTGCCCCGGCGGGTCCGTAGTACCAGCGAAAGACCGGGTTGCGCATGAGTCCGGCCGCCAGCTGGCTGCCGCGATTGGGTGGCGCGAGCATCACGATCCGGCCCCACTGGATTCGAGGGTCATGGAGATGGCGGACGAGCACGCCGCCCATCGAGTGAGTCACGGCATGGACCGGGCGCTCGCCCGCGTGCTCGGTGATCCAGTCGGACACCTCACCTGCGAGATAGCTGATCGAATGCCGGCGCGAGGGGTACGTCCGCGAGACCGTCTCGAAGCCATGGGTGCGCAGGTACGTCGCGAGGCGCCTCATCGAGCCGTGTCCGCGCGCGAGGCCATGGAGCAGGACGACGAGCGGCTTCAATCGGTTCCGCCATCGGCGCGCGCTTCGGCGGCATCCTTGTCGAGCTCCGCGTCGAGATCTGCGTTCTTGATCGCACGCGATGATTCCTCGGCATCGTCGCGCCGCGGATCGTCGGGTGGGAACAGTTGCTCGAGGTTCGCCGGCTTGATCTCGGTGACCACGCGGATCACGTCATCGGACAGCAGCTCGCGCTCGCCGCGTAGTGCGCGAACCTCGCGGCGAAACCGGAGCTGTCGGATCAGCACGCCGAGCGCCCGCCGCACGAGACGCAGGCGATCGAGCACGCGCAGCGTCGCCCAGCCGGAGATCGGCAGCACGATCGCGGCAGCGAGCGCCCACTGCCAGCTGATTTTCCACCACAGCACTGCAACGGCTATCGCATACGACAGCAGCACGAGCAGCATGCCGATCACGAGCTTCGTCGTCGCGACAACGTCCTTGCGAGGCGTCAGGCGCGGCCCGACGATCCGCGCGAACGCGACGGTCGGCACGTGCAACGGTGCACCGGGCAGCGTCAGCGGCAACCAGAACATGACGAGGAACAAGTGCTTGAGCATGCGCGCACTGATCTCGACCTTCGACAGATCGCGCTGGAGCTCGCGGTCGGTGAGACCGAGCTCGTCGAGCTTCTGCTGGTACGTACGGACGCGCGACATCACGGCGACCACGCGTGGATCCGTGGCAACCGACGCGTAATACTGGTTGAAGCGTCGCGACAGCTCGACGCGGTCCTCGATCGAGATCTCTTGCGGCTGGTACAGGCGGCGTACGACGTCGAGCGCGCGGACCGTGTCCCAGTCGGGTGCATTGATCGTCAGACGGCGAATCGCTGCGTCGAGGTCACCCGTGATCTGGTGGACCGTCTCGGGATCCGTGGTGCTTCCTTGGGGGACCACGATCGGTGGGCCGTACTGCACGAGCACGCGGCTGCGAAACCGCTTCGGGTGGATGAACGTCAGGCCGCACGGAACGATCGTGATCGGCATCTGGTTCTTTGCGGCACCGCCGATCGCGAGCCGCGCGGCGCCCGTCTTCAGCTTCGCGAGCTGCGACTCGTCGTGCGAGATCCCCTCGGGAAAGATCCCGATCGCACCGCCATCGCCGAGCACGGCGAACATCGCGTCGAACGCCGCGTCATTTGTCGACGATCGCTCGGCCGCCGGGCGCTCGGGACCGGCAGGACCGGTGCGTGGCTTGCCGTCGTGGTCGTCCTTGCGAGCTACCGGCACGGCGCCGAGGCCGCGCAGAACGGCGCGCATGATTCGCCCCTTGAACAGCGAGTCCTTCGCCGCGAAGTGAACCTTGCGACCGCACGTCGTGATGATCAGGATCGGATCGATCAGCGAGTTGGGATGGTTTCCCGCGAACAGCACGGGCCCCTCGGTGGGCACGTGCTCGAGACCCGCGATCTCGATCTGGCGAAAGAACACGCGCGTGACGACGCGGAGGAACCACGCAAGGAACCGGTACGCCACAGCTCATCGTACGTGTGCGCGGCCCCGAAAAAAGAACCGGCCAGGGCAGAATTGCCCCGGCCGGCCCAGCCATCCTCGGTTTCTCGGTCTCACCAACCGTTCCACCGAACCTGTGAAGTCGTCAGCCGGTCTGGGAGGCTGACGCCGTTGTGGTTGCGTGCGAGCGGCGGCGGCCGCTACTGACTCCCGGAGATGCACTCGAAATGCCAGCGACCGGACCAGACCGATCGCTGACTTGCGCGCCGTCGGAAGGTGGCGGCCAGTGGACTAGCCGGCGACTGAAAACGTCAAGCCGGCTCGACGCAGTCGGTCAAGAAGTGCCTGTCCCATCGCGACAGAAGGCGTGGTCACGCCGCCAGCGGATGTCAGGGGATCGCGAGCGAGGCAGAGCGCGGACTCCCCGAGCATCTTTGCGGTGGACCCGTAGCCCGGATCGCCGTGCGCATCGCCGGCGACGTAGACGAGGTGGTTGTCATCGAGCTCGCCGACCAGGCGGACCTTCCAGTACCCCCGCGCGCGAGTATCCGCCGACGGACCTTCGCCAGGCTTGGGGGCGCGCTTCGCGAGCTGCGCCCGCAATTTCGGTCGTTTCATCGCGAACGCTAGACCGCCGAGCGCGCCGGTGACCGCGACCGCGCGGACGAGGCCGCGGACGGAGCCCGGCGCCGACATCACCTCGCGATACACGAAGTCCTTGCCCCATGGCAGACCGGCGAGGGCGTGTGCACGCCGCACGACACGCGTGTTGATCCCTGCCATCAGGAACGGAACCGTGAACATCTTGAGGTGGGGCTCCCAGCCGATCGAGGACTCGTCGGGTGCCGGTGGGCGCTCCGCGTGTGGATCGGGATCGAGCCCGTACGGATTCGCGAGCACCCTCCGGACCTCGCGATCGACGCCGCCCTCGCGCGCCGTCTCCATGCCACTGGCCACCGTGCCGCCGGAGACTCTACCGCTCGACTCGCCGAACAGCGCGGTGACCTTGGTTGCCGGCTTGCCGAACCGCTGGATCATCTCCTGCTGGAGCGCCCACGTGCCCAGGTCCGACGGAATCGAGTCGAAGCCGCAGGTATGGACGATCCGTGCGCCGGTCGCGCGAGCGCGCGCGTCGTTGGCGTCGATCATCCGGCGCATCCACTGCACCTCGCCTGCGAGATCGCAGTAGTGGGTTCCCGCATCCGCGCACGCGGCCACCAGCTCGCTTCCGTACTTCGCGTACGGGCCAGCGGTCGTGCACACCACGTTGGTGCGCGCTGCGATCGCGTCGAGCGCCTTGCGGTCCTGCGCGTCGGCGACCAGGATCTCGACACCGAGGCCGAGCGCCTCGAGCTTGTCCTTGTTGCGTCCCGCGACCGCCCAGCGAGGACGATCTTTTGATTGTGCGATGTAATCGGCGACCAGCTTGCCGGTGAATCCGGTTGCGCCGAACACCACGAGATCGAGGTCACGAGTCATGCGCGCGACTGTATGCTGAGTCCGTGTCGCAGTTGATCGATCACCTGGCTGCGCGTCTCACTCCGGACGCCGTGTGGCCGACCGGTGGGGCAGGGCGCCATGCTGCGGTCGCCGTCCTGCTGCACGACGAATTGTCTGGCCCGCGCGTCCTGCTGATGAAGCGTGCCGAGCGCGACGGCGATCCGTGGTCAGGCCACATCTCGTTGCCGGGGGGGCGATTCGAACCGACGGATCCGGATCTGCTCGCGACCGCGATCCGCGAGACCTACGAGGAGCTGACGGTCGATCTCACCGGCACTCGGCTCCTCGGTCAGCTCGATCCACTCCACCCGCGCTCCTCGGGGCCGAACGGGATCGAGGTCACGCCATTCGTGTTCGTGACGTCCGCTGCCGTCGAGCCAACGTGCGG
>JAYUYE010000445.1:0-4412 GCA_043752985.1 Myxococcales bacterium | reverse complement strand
CTGGCCACGCGCCCTACCTCGCGTGGATCACCGCGTCGGTCGCCGCCGAGACCGACTAGATTGGCGGCAAGCCGCCGCCGCCGACGCACGCGGTGCAGCTCATCATGTCGTGACCTGCGGGGCACATCTGCCCGACGATGCTGCAGAACAGACATCCGGTTGGATCGCTCGGGCACGCCGTGCCGCTTCCGGATCCGGAACCGGATCCCGATCCGCCGCCGCCGCCGCAGTCGTTCGGGCACGATGCGGTGGTCTCGCCGGTCTCGCACGTCGTGTTGCCGCAGACCGGATTCGTCATGCCGCCGCCAGTGCCGCAGTCCTGCGAGCAGCTGCCGACTTCGCTCGCCGCGCAGACAGAGTCGCCGCACACAGCCGACGCAACCGCTGCATCCACACTACCGCCACTCTTGTCTTCGTCTGGGCTCCCCTCGCCCCAGGCGCAACCAACCAGGAACGACGCACAGACAACTACCAATGCAGACGTCATCCTCATCATGCGCCGCATCCTACTAATTCGAAGTGCGAGATCAACGTCAAACGTGAGTGCTGGTCACGCCATCGCACGAATCATCCGCTCTCGGCCCCATACACATGGTGCGCAAATCGGCGATCGATCGCGCGCCGCAGTGCGGCGTGATCCGGTCGGACCAAGGTCGGATCCTCATCGACGATGAGCTCGGCGCACCGCCTGGCTTCGAGGAGAAGTGCGGTGTGTTGCGCGAGGTCGCCGAACCGCAGCCGCGGGACTCCGGCCTGCTTCGGACCGAGCAGGTCGCCTTCTCCACGTAGTGAAAGGTCGTACTCCGCGATCTTGAATCCATCGTGGGTCTCGACCATCGCTCCGAGCCGCTGCTCGGCATCCGGGCCGAGCACTCCCTGCGCGAGGAGCATGCAGTGCGCGGCCCCGCCTCCGCGACCCACGCGACCGCGCAGCTGATGCAGCTGCGCGAGGCCGAACCGCTCCGCATCGTGGATCACCATCACCGTCGCGGCGGGCACGTCGACGCCGACCTCGATCACGGTGGTCGCGACGAGTACCTGGATCTCGCCCTGCTTGAACGCGCGCATCACGCGATCGCGCGCGGTGCTGTCGAGCCGGCCGTGGACGAGTCCGACGCGAACGTCGGGCAGCTCGGCTGCGATCTCCGTCGCCGTGGTCGTCGCGTCCTTCCACGTTCGATCATCGTCGCCGTCGCCCTCGGTGGGCTCGACCTTCGGGCACACGACGTACGCACGCTCTCCCGCCGCCACGCGCTCGGCGACCAGCTTGTACGCACTCGCGCGACCGCGCGATCCAGACAGCACCTTGGTCGCTACCGGCTGACGCCCGGGCGGCAGCTCGTCGAGGATCGACACATCGAGGTCGCCGTACGCGGTGAGCGCGAGCGTGCGCGGGATCGGAGTCGCGGTCATCACGAGCAAGTGCGGCGCGCCGTTGCCGTCGCCCTTGTCGCGAAGCTTCGCGCGCTGCGCCACGCCGAACCGGTGCTGCTCGTCGATCACGACGAGGCCGAGGGAGCCGAAGCCCACGCTCTCGGCGAGCAGCGCGTGGGTGCCGATCAGGACGTCGATGTGACCCGCCGCGAGCAGCGCGAGCAGGGATTGGCGGAGGCCCTTCGGTGTCGACGCGGTCAACACGTCGATGCGGAGCTTCGTCACCTTCGCCCACGCGCGCCACGTCTCCATGTGCTGCTCCGCGAGCAGTTCCGTCGGCGCCATCACGGCGGTCTGCCGCCCTGCCCGCGCAACTTGAAGCGCCGCCGCGAACGCGACCGCGGTCTTGCCCGCGCCGACGTCGCCCTGCAGCAGGCGGTTCATCGGGACCGGCCTGGCGAGATCCTGCGCGAGCTCGTCGACGGACCGCCGCTGCGCCCGCGTCAGCACGAACGGCAACGCGCGGGCGAGATCCTCGTCGAGCCGCGGCGTCAGCGGGCACGCCACCGCCGCATCCATCCGGCGCTCGCGGCGGCGCAGCGTGATCGCGACGCCGAGGGCGAACAGCTCTCCGAACGCGAGCCGGCGCTGCCATTCGCTATCGCCGCGGTTCATTGCCGCGAGCTCCTCGGGCGTGATCTCTGCGCTCGGCGAGTGCAGTGCGCCGAGCGTCGCCGCGAGGCTCGGCATCGCCGCCGCCCGCTCGATGCTCGCCGGCACACCATCATCGGCGCAGTCCGCGACCCGCGCGCATGCCGCCGCGCACGCCGCTCGCAGCCGGCCCGCCGGCACGCCCGCGACGTCGGGATAGCGCGCGATGATCGACGGCATCGGCTTGCCGGCGACGCCGTCGATCTCGATGCCGAGGATGTCCGGGTTCGCGAGCTCGAGCCGGCCGCCACGCTTGCGGACCACGCCCGACAGCACGACCCGTGCGTCCGCGGGCATCCGCTGCTCGATGCCGGCCCACACGTTGAACCAGCGCACGACGGCGCCGACCGGCGGTGCGACGCCGAACGCGGTCGTCTGCTGCGGCGCCAGGCTGACGAGCTTGACCTCCGCCCACCGCCGCCCGCGCGCGAAGATCATCCGCGCCGACGTGACCTTCGCGATGAACGTCGCGCGCTCGCCCTCGGGCATCTCGCCGACCGCGTCGAGCGACTTCGCACCGCGAACGTCGTCGTAGCGCCGCGGCACCATCCAGAGCAGATCCTCGACGGTGGCGAGCCCTTTCTCCGCGAGGCGCTGCGCGAACGCCGGCCCGATGCCAGGCAACGAATGCGTCGGCAGTGCGAGCGGATCGATCGGCTCGGCCGGCGGCGCGGTCACGGCGCGCGCGCGCTTCGCCTTTGGCTTCGCGGCATCGGCGGGAGCCGCGGCATGGGCGGCCGGCTCACTCGCGGCTGCCGGCGCACGGCTCTTCCGCGGCCGCGCGACGATCTTCGGCGCGGATGGTTCCGTCCCGACGGTGGCCACGGCGATCTTCGACGAGGCCGCAATCAGCGCGGGCGGAGTCGCATTCGCCCGCGCAGCCGCGCTGATCGTCACGAGCGCCGTCTCGATCGCCGCGGCCACCGTCGCGAGCGCCCTGTCCGTTGCAGTCATCGACGGTGGATTGATGGGGGCGAGCTTCGCGGCAACCGCAGCTCGCGCGCCCGGAACCGCAGCTCTCGCGCTAGGAACGGCCGTCCGCGCGAGGCCCGGAGCGTTCGTCCGCGAGACCGGCTGCGGTCGATTGGTGCGCGGGAACCGGGCGAGGAGCCGCATCCCTTTCGCGACCTCGATCGTCTGCTGCGTCTCGTCGAGCTGCTCCCACTTCACGAGCGTGGCGCGCCACTGCGCGAGCGCACCCTCGGCGACGGCGATCGTCGCGTCGCTGCGCGCACCGCCGGAGCGGCCGCGCTCTCCCGGCGTCATCCGCGCGATCACGCCATCACACGCGGCGCGCAGCGCGTGACCGAGCCCCGGCACCTTGCGCACGCCGGCGAAGCCGTCGGCGGCCGCCAGCTCGAGCGGCCGGCGCAGCGCGTCGACTCGACGCATCAGCTCGGCATCCACGCCGCCACGCTAGCACTTCGTGCTGACGCTCGACGAGGAACCACGTCGCGGCCTGCGAACGAGATCGCTTCGCGACGGATCATGTGGCCTTCAGAGCGATGACGCGCGAGTCCGAATCCGAACCCGACCCCGATTCCGAACCCGACCCCGATTCCGAACCCGACCCCGAACCCGAACCCGAACCCGAACCCGAACCCGAACCCGAACCCGAACCCGAACCCGAACCCGAACCCGAACCCGAATTCCAACCCGAACGAGCCCCACGCCGATATCGGGACCCGCGATCGGGATCGGGATCGGGATCGGAACCGGAATCGGGATCGGGAAACTACGCGGTGCGGAGCGCTGCGCGCCCGGCATGCGTTGGGACTCGGCCCCGGGCGGCGCGTGCCACGAGGCGAACACTCGCGGCGTGCGCTACGACGCGGACGCCCGATGCGCCCGATGCGGTGCGAAGCGAGGGACGCATCGTGATGCGATGCAGGCGTTGCCGCGACAGGCGCCGCGCGCGACGACGTCAGTCAGTGCGGTAGGTGAACCGCAGCTCGTAGTCACAGAGGTGAAACACGTCCCCCTCGTCGATCCGCTTGTTGTCGATCCGCATGCCCTTGTAGTCGATGCCGTTCGTCGACCCGAGATCCTTGATGTAGAAGGTCCCGTTGCGGCGGATCACCGCGGCGTGCTTGCGCGAGATGTTGCCGTCCTTGATCGGAAGATCGGACGTCTTGCTGCCGCGACCAATGATAAACTGGTCCTTCGTCACCGGATAACGCTGGCCGTTGTAGACGAGGAACAGCGTCGGGCCGGCCGAGCCCATCTGGGGCATCGGGTTCGCGGGCTGCGGCGCGGGCTGCGGCGCCTGATGGCTGCCGTTGCTCCCGCCACCCATCGGGGCACCACGACCGACGCTCGCGGCGGCA
>JAYUYE010000444.1:0-1639 GCA_043752985.1 Myxococcales bacterium | reverse complement strand
GTCACGCCATTGGCACGGCTCGGCAGGTCGCGAAGACCTCCAAGCTGTCCGAGTATCCCAGCGAAACCACGCGCGACCTCGAGCACGTCAAGGCGCTCGCCGAGCGGATCGACGGGTACCTCGAGGGCGTGCGCGAAGCACGCACGCTCGCGGAACAAAACGGCGACATCGGCACATTCGACCTGCTCGGCAGCGTGTTGAACGAGTTCGAGAAGAACAACTGGTTCCTCCGCGCGACGCTCGCGTAGGCCGGTCCTGGCCGTCCACGCGGACTCGTTGCCTGGCCGCGGCGTTCGCGGTGCTAGACCTCGTGCGGCATCGGTCGGCGCGGTGCGCGGAAGTAGCGCAGCGGCGAGTACGGTCCGAAGTTCGATACGCGCGACGTGTAGAGGTCGGCGTAGTCGTTCACTTGCTCGCCGAACCGTGAGTTCTCGTTGCCCTCACGCAGGCACGACCCCCAGTGGGAGTTGTACGCGCGATCGATGCGGGCCTCGAGCGAGTCGACCTCCGAGTCCATCAGGCCCGCGCGATCGCGCAGCGAGTCGACGCTTCCGCGCGTTGCGCGGCGCTCTTCTTCGAGGCGCGCACGCAAGGCAAGCGCGGTGGCCTCGTCGTCGAGCAGGCGCTGGATCTTCTTGAGCCGCAGCGACTGATAGTCGATCTCCGACTCGATGTTGCGATGCCGGCGATCGAGTAGCTCGAGATCCTGGATCTGCGCCTCGAGGCGATCCGCGACGGAGACCTCGCGCTCGAGCTCCTGGAGCACCATCGCCGTGCGCCACATGTGCTGCTTGCGCAGCCGCAGAATGTCGCCGTAGATGTGGTCGCCAATGTAGAGGACCTGCTCGCCCTTGATGCCGGTCATCTGCTCGAACGCGACGACGTTTCCACCCTGATAGATCTTGTCGCGCGTGAGGTGCTTGACCTCACCGGTTGTCACGGGCGCGAACGTGTTCGGATCGATCTGGACGAACGGCCGGAGCTCGTTGAAGAACGCCGGCTTCGCACCACCGACGATCACGATGTCGAAGTAGTTACGCCACGACGGGTACGCCTTGCGCTCACCGTCGAGGAGGTAGCTCATCACGACCGCCGTGTAGTCGTAGAGCGAGTTCGTCAGGAGGAAGAGCTTCTTCCCCGAGCTGCGGAACTTGTGCAGCGTCTCGCCGAGCAGCGGATCCTTGACGATGAACGACGCGCAGTTCGCCTTGATCACGCTCTTCAGCGTGTCGTCGCGGTGGGCCTCGTCGATCGCGGTCCGGATGTCGCCGAACAGCTTGTTGTAGTCGCAGGTGCCGGTCTGCTTGTCGGCCCAGTTGACCATCGTCGTGTACATGACGGCCTCGGGCAGACCGAACAGCGTGTCGATCCATTCCCACCGATCGTTCGACAGATTGATCTTGTCGTTGCGGTACGTCGCCTTCCGCTCCTCCTGCGTCAGCTCGCGGAAGCCATGGAAGCAGCGGCCGATATGGCTGTGCCGATCGAGCTTGAACACGTTGCCCAGCTGGCGGTCGACCATGACGCCGCGGATCGCCCAGCGCGGGTCGTATGAGAGGTTCCGGATCTCCTCGGGGTAGCCGTGCTTGTCGATCAGCTTGCCGAGCGTCAGCTCGATCGAGAGCTGCTCCAGCTTGTC
>JAYUYE010000443.1:0-4424 GCA_043752985.1 Myxococcales bacterium | reverse complement strand
CAAAAATCCTGCCCGAGAACACCACGCTCCCCGAGATCATGAAGCGCGGCGGCTACACCACCGGCGTGATCGGCTCGCACGAGTGGTGGAACGACTGGGGCCTCGAGCAAGGCGTCGATGACTACGACAACTCGATCGGCAAGACCGCCGATCCGTATCGCGTGGCGGCGGACAAGGTCACCGATCACGCGCTCGCGTGGATCTCCCGCCAGCAGGGGAAGAAGTGGTTCATGTGGGCGCACTACATCGATCCACACGGCCGCTATGTCGCGCATCCGAATGTCGTCGATTACGGCTCCGCCGAGACCGACCTCTACGACGCCGAGCTGAAATGGACCGATCAGGAGCTCGGCCGGCTGTTCGCCGAGCTGCGCCGGCTCCCGAGCAGCTCGAACACGATCATCGTGATCACGAGCGACCACGGGGACAGCATGGCCGAGCACAACATCCCGCTCGGCACGCATGGCACCGCGCTGTATCGCGAGATGCTGCACGTCCCGCTGATCTTCTACGTCCCCGACAACACGCCGCGCTCGATCGGCGGCGCGGTGACACCGCTCGACATCGTCCCCACGATCAGCGAGCTGTGCGGCATCGACGTCAAGGACCTCGCGTTCGAGGGCCGGAGCTTGGTCCCCGCGCTGTTCGCAGGCCGCGAGGACAAGGATCGGATCGTGTTCGCGGAGACCAACGCGCCGAAGCGGCAGCGCGCCGCGATCTCCGAGGCATGGAAGCTCATCTTCTATCTCCACACCAACGTGTTCGAGCTGTTCGATCTCAAGGCGGACCCATGGGAGAAGGACAACCTCGCTCCGAAGGCGCCGCCCGCGCTCACTTTGATGAAGCAGGCGCTCCAGATCTGGATGGACCGCGTCCTTTACGCGCGTGATCCGCTGTTCAACCAATCCTTCCGCCAGATGCAGGACGTGATCACGAACGAGATCCCGGCGGTCACCACCGCCAACCAGACGCTCGCGGATGGCGCGATCGAGATTCTCGGAATTGGTCCGGCGGCCGGCAAGTCGCTCGCGCCCGGCGCCAAGACCGAGCTCCACGTGTACTTCCGCGCCAAGCAGGCCATTCCGGTCCAGTACCGGTTCCAGCTCGTGGCCTGGCCCGGGAGCGTTGACGATCCCGTGCCCCCCGGCGCGATCCGCTCGGCCTACCGGTCGACCGCCGAGGGGGCGTTCGGAACGAACCGCTGGAAGGTTGGAGACCACGTCCGCGAGCGGTTTGCCATCACCATCCCGGCGGACTGGAAGGGGGAGCGGATGGTCGTGGGCTTGGTCGCCGGGGCCGTGGACGGCAACGACAAGCTGCGGCCGACCGGCCCGACCCCCTCCAATGACCCTTCGGTCGCGATCCTGGGGTTGCTGCCGGTCCAACCAGGAAGCTCGCCACCCCCCGGGCCGTAGTAGGGTTTAGCCATGATGCCGGTCTTCGCAGACCTCTCCTCCGTGTTTGCGGCACAGCTGCAAAAGGCGGAGGCAGAGAACCAGGAGATGAACGAGGCGATGATCGGCATCGTCACGGACAACAAGGATCCGAAGAAGCTCGGCCGCGTGAAGGTCAAGATCCCGATCCTTCATGGCGAGCAGTCGACGGACTGGTGCCCGCTCGTCATGCTCGGCGCAGGGAAGAACCGCGGCTGGTTCTTCATCCCCGAGATCGAGGACGAGGTTCTCCTGCTGTTCGAGCACGGCAACATGGACCGCCCGATCGTGGTCGGCGCGCTGTGGAACGGTAAGGACAAGCCGGCCGACAAGAACCCCGGCGGCAACCCACGCCGGGTGATCAAGTCGCGCGAGGGCTCGAAGATCACGTTCGACGACGAGAAGAATCAGATCATCATCGAGGACGGCAAGGGCGTCGGTAAGATCACATTCGAGGCCAACAGCAACAAGATGACGTTCGAGGCGCTCAAGGGCGACGTCTGCTTCCAGGCGCCCGAGGGTCTGATCCAGATCTTTGCGAAGGACGCCGAATTCAAGGCCAAGGTGAAGCTCGAGATCCACGCCGGCAAGGCGATGGCGTGGGGCACCGATACCAAGGCAACGCTCGACGGTGGCTCGTCGATGACGCTGTCCGGATCCAAGAACAACATGAACTGCGGCGGTGCACAGATGCCGCAGGCGCCGCAGCCAGCGCCCAAGGACGTCGAAGACCCGTACGGCTCGTAGCAGTGTCTGCGGGCATCGAAGCCCGACGACACCCGGCCCTCGAAGAACGTCGCGATCGGCTCGCCTGCGCGCCGCTCGCGTGGGCCCCGCGCGCGGCGGCGAGCGCGGTCCCGCTGTCGATCGTGATGATCTTCCGGCTCGGCGTTGACTTCGATCGCGGCAAGGGCACGGTCGCTGGCGCCGCCATCTTGTTCCCGCCCGGTGTCCTCCTGATCATCGCGTCGATCCCGCTCACCACGATCGCGCTCGGCAACGCAAGTGTGCCTGCTCCTGATGGAGGCGCGCGGCCGCGAGGTGGGTCGCGTCCACGGCGCCGATCGTGGCTCAGATCAGTGCGACTACTGCGCCATCGAGAAGGTGTCGCCCTTCGGCATCTTCGGGCCGTGGGCTTCCTTGACCTCGGGCATCTTGGCGTTCGGATCCGGGTTCGTACCGCGGCGGATGTACTCGGTGACCGGCTTGTAGCGGACCTGCCACTTGTTCGTCTTCACGAGCTTGCCGCCCTTGTAGAACCGGCGGAACCGCTCGAGCAGGAAGCCGTTGAAGCCGGCCTGATCGATGCTGGTCTGATCGAGCGGCATCTCCTCGTCGAGACGCTCCTCGTAGCCGAATGGCATCTCCTCGAGCACCTTGCGCTCGAACACGATCTTGTCGTACGGGCGCTTCTTGCCGAGGATCTCGACCTTCGCCTCGCCGTTCGCAACGACGTAGCGGAGCACGACCGGGAAGTCGTACGGGTTCTTGAGCTTGAGGTCGGTGTCCGGCCACACGACCGTCGCATCGAAGCCGAGCGGCGTGTACGCGGACGGGCGCGAGTGGTTCGTGGTCTTGACGACATCGAGGCCGGCGAAGAACGCGGCGCCGAACAGCGTCGTCGAGATCTGGCACGTGCCACCCGCGAGGCCATCGACCATCTCGCCCGCGGTGATCACGTGGGCGACCTTGTAGCCCATCTTCTGCGAGCGCTCGCCGACGGTGGCATTGAACGACCACTCCTCGCCGGGCTTCATGACGTAGCCGTTGACCTTCGACGCCGCGAGCTTGAGGTTGTAGTTGCGATCGCGGTCGGTGACCGGGAACTTCGTCTCGTAGTGACCGAGGACGTGCGAGATGTCGTCGATCCCGATCGTGGCCTTCGTCACCGATGCCGGCATCGCGACTGCGAGCAGCTCGACGGCGGGTGCGGCGGAGCGCGCGGCAGCAGCGATCCGCGGCAGCGAGCCGAACACGTCGACGCCCTGCCCCGGGCGATCGTCGTGGATGACGCGCGCCTCGAGATCGAGGTAGGCGTTGATCGCTGCGCGGTCGTGCTTCGCCTTGAGCTGGAGCAGCGCCTTCACCGCCTTGTCGCGATCGAGCGTCAGCGGGAGCGAGCCCTTCGCTGCGAGCGCCTTGAGGTTGGTCGAGGTGACGCGCTTCGCCTCGTCGTGATCGATCGACAGACCGAGCTCGGCCCACGTGATCCGGTCGAGCGTGGTCTTGTCCTTGCCGGTGGCGAGCTGGATCTCGACCTGCTGCGCAAGTAGCGCGTCGAGCGAGCCGATCTGCGCAGCGGTCGTCTTGACGGGCTCGGTGCGCGCGGCAGGAACGGTCGCCGCGTTGGCCTCGCTGCGCGTTCCGAGGACGTAGTAGCCACCCATGAAGCCCGCCGCGACGACGAGCATTCCACCCGCGAGTCCGAGCAGCACGCCGCCGTGCTGAGGACGCCGAGCGAGAGTCGAGGACCGAGTACCTCCGCCTTGAGACATCGTGCCCCTTCTTATCATGGTGACAGCAGATCCAGGAGTTTGCATACCAAGGGCCATCTGCGAGCGCTGCGCACGCCGGCAGTTGCGGACGCTGTGTCTCGACACCCGCGTTCGGTGTGTCTCGCTGACCACGGTTTGACAGGTGGGGTAACGTGGTGCAGCCTCTTCTCGTGAGCTCGCTCGTGCAGCGCAACAAGGTGGTCGCCAAGCGGAAAGGCGCGATCGCAGCTGCCACGGCCGGCGGTGCCGCGGTGCTCGCGGTCGCCGGTGCCCCGATCGTGGCCGTGGTCGCCGCCGCGGGTGCCGCGTACCTGGCCTGGGATTGGTTCTCGTACCGGCTGAAGAACGGCATGCGCTTCTAGTCCGTCGTGTCGGGAAGCTTCGCGGAAGGCCTCGTCGGCGTCGTACTCGACGGTCGGTATCGCCTCGACGCCGTGCTCGGCGAAGGCGGGATGGGCTCGGTATTTCGCGCACAACACCTCGCGATGGATCGCCG
>JAYUYE010000442.1:0-1644 GCA_043752985.1 Myxococcales bacterium | reverse complement strand
CCGCCGGCCGCGACGCCGACCCGTTCTACGACATGAACTACCGGGCGCACCGTCGCCGGATGCGGGTCTCTGCGTTCATCGAGCAGGTTCTCGCAGCGGGAACAAGCAACGACCTCTACATGGTCTCGAACAACCTGACGATGAAGCGGCCGGCGTTCAAGAAGCTCCTCGCGGACGTGAGGCCACCCGCGGACCTGTTCAGAAAGCTGACGCCCGCAGCAACGTCGTTGTGGATCGGGCCCGCTGGAACGGTCACGCCCCTGCATCACGACACGACAAACATTTTGTTCTGCCAGATCTATGGACGAAAGCGCTTCGAGCTCATCTCGCCGCAGGAGACCGCACTCGTCGCGGAGCCAGTTCGCGGGTTCTACAGTGGCGTCGACATCGAACGCATCGACGAGTCCTCGCACCCCGCGGTGCGAGCGATGCTCGTCAAGCGGGTTGTCGTCGGCCCGGGTGACGCCCTGTTCATCCCCGCCGGTTGGTGGCATCGGGTCACGTCCCTCGACGTCAGCATCAGCTTCTCGCTGCTAGGATTTCGCCGCCCGAACGACTTCGACTGGTACCGGCCGGGTCACGAGAATACCGCTTGAGCTAGAGTCGCCTCGTGGGGTTTCCGACCGCGCTCCTCGAGCAGCTGTGGGACGCGCGTACGCCGTTCGTCCTCCTCGCCTACATCGTGGTCGCGGCGCTCGCTCGCCGCGGCAAGCCGGTCGACCGCTATCACCTGCGCGCGGCCGCGACTCTCGTCATCGGTCACGTGATCGCGACCGTGGTCGCCGCCGGCCAGGTCGCGCACGACTATGACCCGCAGATCGCCTCGGTCGTCGCACTCGCGTTCGAGCTGCTCGCGATCGTCTCGCTCGGCATCACGGTCGTGTTCCGCGTGCTGTTGCCGCGCGTCGGCTTCACGCTGCCGCGGATCCTGATCGATCTCGTCACCGCGCTCGCCGTTCTGATCGTGTTCATCATCGTCGGCAAACGTGCCGGGTTTTCCGTCGCCGGCCTGATCACCACGAGCGCCGTGCTGACCGCGGTGATCGGCTTCTCGTTGCAGGACACGCTCGGCAACGTGATGGGCGGGCTGTCGCTGCAGCTGGACAAGTCAGTCTCGGTCGGCGACTGGATCACGCTCGGACCCGGACAGCCGGTCGGTCGCGTGATCGAGATCCGGTGGCGCTACACCGCGATCGAGACGCGTGCGTGGGAGACCGTGATCATCCCGAACGGCACGCTCGTGAAGAGTCAGGTCACGATCTTCGGCAGGCGAATCGGCGAGCCTCGGATGGCACGGCGGCAGGTCGATTTCTTCGTGGACTTTCGCTCGTCACCGACCGAGGTGATCGGTGCCGTGCTGCCTGCGCTACGAGCGGATCCCGTGCCGCGGATGGCGACCGAGCCGGTGCCGCAGGTGCTGTTCATCGGCGTCGAGGACAGCTACGCGCACTACTGCGTCCGCTACTGGCTGACGGATCTCGAGGTCGATGATCCGACGGACAGCGCGGTGCGGGTCCGTGTGTGGTTCGCGCTGCGGCGTGCAGGGATCCCGCTCTCGATCCCGGCGAGCACCGTGTTCCTGACGCACGAGACGCCGGAGCGCGAGCAGCGCAAGGCAGACGACGAGAAGGCGACCCGACTCGG
>JAYUYE010000441.1:0-1646 GCA_043752985.1 Myxococcales bacterium | reverse complement strand
ACTTGCGGATCACCTCGTTGTCCGTGTTGCTCGGTCCGCCCTGCGCCTTGATGATGCACTTCGTATCCTCGTCAAAGAACGAGTACACGAACACGTCGAATGCGCCGACCATGACGAGCTGGCGGCATGCGTAGGTGCCCATCGACTCGTCGTCGGCATCCTTGCGCTGCGCACACTTGGTCTTGAACCGTTCCGGCGTCTCGATCGTCCAGCAGTACGCGGTCACCACGCAGACGGGGTCACCGGGAATCACGCCGAGCCGGCCGTTCTTCTTGAGCAGCGCCGCCTGCTCCGCCGCACTGGGGCGAGCGCCGCCGCGGACCAGCGAGCACGACGCGACCGCTTCGGGCTCGTCCTTCTGCTTGTCCTTCACCGTCAGCGGATCGGTCTCGCCGAGCGCCGTGGTGAACGCAGCGGTATTGATCAGCTGCTCGCACGGGATCTTGGTCTGCCCCGGGACCGGCGGTGTGATCTTCTTCGCGGACTCCCCGCGCGCGACCTGGGCCTTGAGCTCGGCTTCCGCCTGCTTCCTGGCCTCCTCCGCTCCGGCGTTCTCGCCCTTGCTACAGGCCCCGAGGACGAGACTCACGACGATCGCGATAGCAGCACGCATGATCGGCCAAACCTATCATGGCGCCGGGGAGTCTGAGGAGTTCCGGCGGGTTCGCGGGACCCCTTGAGGAGAATCCCGCGGTCGGGCAGAGTCCCCACCTGACGACCGCGTCGTCACGCGCCCATAGCTCAGGCGGATCAGAGCAGTCGCCTTCTAAGCGACAGGCCGCAGGTTCGAGCCCTGCTGGGCGCACGACTCGTAACTGGCACAACCGCTGCTCCGGCCCCTACGGTGGCTTCGCGATCCATGCCCGAGACACCCATCAAGGTCCCCCCCGACGAGCGCCCACGCTCGGTGACGACACGGAGCACGGGGATCAATCCCCTCCTCTTCGCCAAGCGGCTCGGCAAGGAGTTCCTCGCCGACAACATCGACGATGTCGCAGCGATGATGGCGTACTACGCCGTCCTCGCGCTGTTCCCGATGCTGGTGTTCATCGTGACGGTCGGCCTGCTCGTGCTCGACCCGGCGACAGTTCATGAAGGCGTCCTGATCGCCACGCAGGCGATGCCCGAGGGGATGCGCGTGCTGGTGTCGGAGCAGGTCACGAAGCTCATCGATGCGTCGGGGGCAGGGTTCGCGATCCTCGGCGCCGTGCTCGCATTGTGGGGAGCGTCGCGTGGAGCCGCAGCGATGACCGGTGCGCTGAACGCGATCTTCAACAAAAAAGAAACGCGGCCGATCTGGAAGCGCCAGCTGACCGCGATCGGCGTCACGTTCGGAGTCTCGCTCCTGGTGTTGCTCGCGCTCGGCATGCTCACGCTCGGCCCGGTGCTGGGCCACTACGTCGCCGATCGCTTCGGCCTCGGAGACATGTTCGACGTCGGGTGGGGGATCGGCCGCTGGGTCGGTGCGGGCCTGCTGGTGATGTTCGTGTGGGCGGTCCTCTATCGCTTCTTGCCCGATACCGATGTTCCGTTCCGGGTCCTCACGCCGGGAGCGGTGTTCGGCGTCCTCCTGTGGATCGGCATTAGCCTTCTGTTCGGTCTGTATCTCAGTTACTTCAACAGCTACGACGCGACCTACGGCGCAC
>JAYUYE010000440.1:0-1646 GCA_043752985.1 Myxococcales bacterium | reverse complement strand
TGCGACCGAAGCGATAGAACAGCCCGAGCTCGCCGAAGTGATCCTCGACGATCTGCGTCGTCCCATCGGTGAGCACGGCATCGACGACGTTGCCGCCTTGCGGGATCACGCCGATCACGCGCGTTGGTGCCTGAACGATGAACGTGACCTTGTCGTTCTTGAGGTAGAAGTCGCCGACCAGGCCGCTCTGCGCGGGACCGGTGACGAGCTGTGCCGCGTCGGTCACCTCTCCGGCCGACGCACCCGACGCGCCGCCTTCGGGTGGGAGCTCGGGGTAGTAGTCACTGAGCGCGCCGTCGTCGCCGCAGGCGCCAAGTAACAACATCACGGACACCAAGCGTTCAAGGCGTTCTCGCCGCATCGGAGCATCGTAGTCGAAGCGCGGTTGTCACATTGCAGCGTTCGAGCGTGCATGTGCGCGGAACCACGGGGCCCTTGCCCCCGGCAGGGAAACGCGCTCGAATGCCGCGGATGAGTCGGATGGTCAACTGCGCGAAGCTAAAGGAGACCCTGCCCGGTCTTCCGTACAAGCCCTTCAACGACGCCCTCGGGCAGAAAATCTACGACGGCATCTCGGCCCAGGCGTGGCAGCAGTGGATCGAGCACTCCAAGAAGATCGTCAACGAGTACCGGCTCGACCTCACGCAGAAGAAGGCGCACGAGACGCTCAAGGAGCAGTGCGATGCGTTCCTGTTCGGCGACGGTGGCCAGTTGCCGCCGGACTTCGTGCCCGAGAAGCACTGACCCATGCGCGCGTTGGCGCGGACCCTGCCGAAGCTCGCCGACCGCGTTCCCTGGGTCGAGCTGGGGGTCTGGCCGACGCCGCTGACGCCGCTCTCGATCGCCGGCCGCCCGGTCTGGATCAAGCACGAGGGCGACTCCCACCCGCTGTACGGCGGAAACAAGCTGCGCACGCTCGAGGCGTGGTTCGGTCATGCACGCGAGCGCGGAGCGCGGCGGATCTGGACGATCGGTGCGTACGGGTCAAACCACGCGATCGCGACCGTGCTGCACGCACCGCGCGCCGGGCTGGAGGTCGGCGCGATCCTGTTCCCGCAGCCTTCGACACCGTGGGCGGTCGAGAACTGCGGTGCGCTGATCGCGGCGGGCATTCCGATCGTGCGCGTGCGTTCGGTCCTCGAGATGCCGATCGCCGCCCTCCGGCTCGCGCGGCGCGAGCGCGACTCGGTCGTGATGCCGCCTGGCGGCGCGACCACGATCGGCACGTTCGGTGCGGTGACCGCCGCGTTCGAGCTCGCGGAGCAGATCGAAGCCGGCCTCGCGCCGCCGCCGAAGCGGATCGTTCTCGCGATCGGCAGCGCGTGCACGACGGCGGGCCTGCTCGCTGGCCTCTCGCTCGCGCATGCCGCGGGCGTCTGGCGGTGGCCCGTGCCGCTCGTCCACGGCGTGCGCGTCACACCATGGCCGGTGACCTCGCGGGTGCGGATCGCGGAGCTCGCGCAGCGAACGCTCGCGCGCGTTGCGGCACTCGGTGGACCGCGTGTCGCGATCGGACTGGGCGAGCTGATCACGCGGCTCGTCGTCGATGGTCGCGAGCTCGGTGACGGGTACGGCCTGCCGACGCCGCGCAGCGACGCCGCGATCGCCGGGCTCGTCGGACCGCGGCTCGATGGTGTGTACTCCGC
>JAYUYE010000439.1:0-1649 GCA_043752985.1 Myxococcales bacterium | reverse complement strand
GCCGCCGCGCAGGTCTCGTCGCGCAGCGAGTCGTGAATGCCGAGCAGCTCGCGAACCGTGCCGAAGTCGTAGTAGCGCAGCTTGAGCCGCGTCCCGCTCCGCTCTCCGGGATCGAGCGGTCCGTCCGTGCCGCCACCGTCATCGCTGGCGTCTGGCTTGTTCGCAGGCGAGGAGCACGCGACGAGCACGAGGAGCATGCGGATCCGCATGCTCGAACGCTACACTCGATCGCCGAGGCCGAGCAGTTCTTGTGCTTCGGGGTCCGGCGGCCGGCACACGACGCGGTCGACGGTTGCCATCTTGGCGTGAATGACGTCACACACCGGCGTGAACGCGGCCTTCTGGAATGCGCGGATCGATGCCTGGTTGTCGGCGGCGATCAGTGCCCACGAGCGGTACGCATCCGTGGCGCGCAGCTGCTTTGTCAGGAACTCGAGCATCACGGGACCGACGGCGCGGCCGCGGGCGGCGGGCGCGACGAACACGCTGTGAATGTACGCGTCGTACTTCGACATCCGCAGCGTACGGCCGAGCTCGGGTGCTTCGATCGGACCGCGCGCGGCCCATGCGATTCCGGCGGGCCGGATCCCGAGTGATGCGAGCACGGCCTGGTCGCCGCGTTGCCACTGCTTGCGAGCGGTGGCCTCGTCGAGCGAAAGCTGCTCCGCGAGATCCGCGCGCCGAGTCTCGTCGAGCTTGTCGTAGTCAGCCTCCATGAACACGACGAGCTCGAGGCCCGGCGTGGGCTCGAGCCCGCGCGTCCACAGCTGACCGCGATAGAGGTGATAGCGATCGTACTGCGCGACGCTCGCGGCGGCGCTGCGGATCTTGGTCCACGCGGCGCGTGCTTGGGCTGCTGCAACGGAGGGCGTCTCGCGCGCCCGCCGAGCGCGCCGAGCGACGCTCGACATCGTGCGGCCGACCGACGCGGTCGTTGTCTGACTCCACACGCGCACCGCGAGTGCGGGCTGCTTCGAAGACGGCAAGGCGGGGAGCGTGTACTCGCCGGCCCCGGTCACGACATCGAGTGCGATCCGTCCGCGCGAGCGAGCTGCGAGCGCTTCGGCATGGAGCAGGCGGACGGCGTTGCGCGCGCCACCCTGCGGGTCAACCGCCATCGCGAGCACGACGGCGCGATCGCCGTCATCGACGATCAGCGCGGCGGCACAGACCTCGCCTTGCGCATCATCGACGCGCGCGAGCCGCACGCGGCCTTGCTTGCCGAGCTCGAGCGCGACCTCTTCGAGAAGGCCGGTCGCTTCCGGATCCGCGAGCGGCGACGCTTCGTCACGCTCGCCCCACTCGAGCCGCGATAGCCGGCGCAGCGCCGACATGCCCTTGCGGAGCTGGGGGAGATCGTCGCCGAAGGTAGTCACGACGCCCGATCCACCCTCGGTGACGTCGGTCGGTGCGCCGCCGAGCGCGATCCGGATCGCTCCGCCGGCGGACGGCGCGCTCTCCACGGTGAACCCGGAGGAGGCGACGCGCTCGATCAACTTGGCGCGCGTGCGCGAGGGGTCCGCTAGCGGTTCGAGGTCGAGAAGATCCCAGGTCGCGCCCTCGTCGATCAGCTTGCGCGCGAAGGCGGCGCCGGCGCGATCTTCCCAGCCGGCACGCGACAGCACATCGAGCGACGGCGGCCGCGGCCC
>JAYUYE010000438.1:0-1651 GCA_043752985.1 Myxococcales bacterium | reverse complement strand
ACGCCGGCTCCGGTCGCGCCGGTGCGCCACTCGTCACGATCGACTGCGGCGCACTCGCGTCGACATTGCTCGCGAGCGAGCTGTTCGGTCACGAGAAGGGTGCGTTTACCGGCGCCGATCGCGTTCACGCCGGTGCGTTCGAGCGTGCGGGTGACGGAACGGTGTTCCTCGACGAGATCGGCGAGCTACCAGCGCTCGATCAGTCCTCGCTGCTTGGCGTGCTCGAGCGCAAACGGTTCCGCCGCGTCGGTGGAACGGCCGAGCTCGAGCTCGGAGCGCGCGTGATCGCCGCGACGAACCGCGACCTCCGCGCCGAGGTCAACACCGGGCGGTTCCGCCAGGACCTTTACCATCGGCTCGCCGTGGTGGTGCTCCGGCTCCCGCCGCTACGCGAACGGCGCGATGACATCCTGCCGCTCGTCGAGCACTTCGCGCGCGACCTCGGCGCCATCGGCTCGATCGAGACGGTGTTTGGTGCCGAGACCCTCGCGCGCTGGCAGCGCCATCCGTGGCCGGGCAACATTCGCGAGTTGCGCAACGCCGTCGAGTCGGCCCTCGTCGTCGGTCCGAGCTCGTACGGCGACGTCGGTTCCAGTGCATCACCCGGGCAGGAGCTCGGCTCCTACAAGGATGCGCGTGCCGAGATCGTGCGCGAGTTCGAGCACGGCTATCTCTCGCGGTTGGTCTCCGAAGCGGCCGGCAACGTCTCGCAGGCGGCGCGGATCGCGAAGATGGATCGATCGCACCTGATCGACCTGCTCCACCGCCACGGCCTCAAGGCGAAGTAGCCCTCTGCGCTGAACGGTTCTGGAACACGCACCACCGCGCACCGAGCACGTTCAGCGCGGCGCGCCCGCGACCGACGTCTGCACGTTGACCCAGACGTTGTTCTGCACGACCGGGACCTGGACCGGAGCACCGAACACGTAGCTCGCACTCGCGAGCGCCGTGTAGAGCTGGAGCTTCGCGTCGAGCGCGATCAGGTCGAGCTGGTGATCACCGTCGAGATCGCGCGCGACGACCGCGAGCACCGACGGGCACGCCGTGCAGTCGTAGGTGCAGCTGCAATCGGTGCCCGGGCACATGGTGCAGGTCTGCGTGCATGCGCACGTGTCGTTCGGAAACTTCAGCGGCGCCACCGCGATCACGCCGTTGGTGCGGCGCACGAGCGACAGCTTGCGGTCGGGGTAGACCGCGACGACGAGCGCCGGATCGCCGACGCGCGGCAGGGCAGCACCCGCGTACGTCGTGCTTTCGAGGTTCGGCGGCGGCCCGTTCTGGCACGGTTGCCCCGTGCTCGGCGGATCGCAATCGAGCGTGTGCTCGGGCGCGTTACGAAGGCCGTCGACCGCGCGATGAATGCGGAGCGACGCACCGAACACCGCGAGGTCGAGCTCCGAATCACCGTCGAAATCGAGCCAGTCCATGTGACGAACGCCGGGCTGCCCGGGCGTCAGGTTGCCACCGACATTCGCGACCACGCTGTTCGAGACGCGGCGCACGTGATCGGCACTGTCGACGTTGTCGAGGAAGTAGAACTGGGTGTTGGTCCTGACGACCGCGTCGGGAAATCCGTCGCGGTTGATGTCGCCCCACGACAGTCCTTGCGAGGCCGGGACCGTGCTCTCGCGGAGCGCCCCGCGCGCATCGA
>JAYUYE010000437.1:0-4443 GCA_043752985.1 Myxococcales bacterium | reverse complement strand
GTTCATGGTCGCGGCGCCGGCGCGCGCCGGGGACCAGCGCGCATGGGTCAAATCGATTCCAGACGAGGCGATGTGGAAGAACTACACGAAGGTCATCTCGAGTGATCAGCTCGGCAAGTTCATCATCGACCTCAAGACCAACGAGATCTATTTCATCGACGTCAACCTGTTCAACATCCACGCAGACTTCGTCCTCGGTGTGCTGCTCAAGAAGGCGTGGACCGCCGACAACATCCGCGAGTACAACAAGAACTACGAGCGCACAAAGCCGAAGTTCATCCTCGGCTACATCACGCATCACCTGAAGGTCGACCGCTGGACCTTCGCGTTCTGGGAGGGCGACAAGATCGGACCCGACGACGTGATCCGCGCCCGCAAGCGGCTCGAGGACACGTTCTTCGTCAAGCGGCTCGCGTACCGCCCCGACTCGCCAATGCAGGAGAAGGTCGCCGTCGACGTCAAGAAGAAGGGCGTCCCGACCATCACCAACGATCAGATCTATAAGGCCGCGACGTTCCAGGCCTTCCATCGCGGTCGCACCGTCGGCAAGCTGCGGATCGTCCCGGTCGGGACGCCGTACGACTCCCTGATCTTCGCGCGCAACGAGATCGTGTTGCTGCAGGAGAGTTACCCCGACATCTCCCCGGTCGCCGGGATCCTCGCGACCGAGTTCTCGACGCCCCTCTCGCACGTGAACCTGCGCGCCACGGCATGGGACATCCCCAACGCCGGCGACAAGAAGGCGCGCGGGAAGTACCAGGCGCTCGACGGCAACATGGTCTTCTACGAGGTCACGGATACCGCCGTCACCGTGCGGCTCGCCACGCCCGCCGAGATCAAGGAGGCCGAGACCAAGGTCGCCATCGCGCGCCACGTCGAGCTGCCGGTCGCGAACCTCACGAACCCGCGGCTCGCCATGCTCACCCGGATCCGCGCGAAGGACGTCACGCTCTACGGCGCGAAGACTGCGAACCTCGGCGAGATCATGACGGCCAACCTGCCGAACGTGCACGTGCCGCCTGGCTTCGGCGTCCCGTTCTTCTTCTACCAGCACCACATCGTCAAGCACGGCCTCGACAAGCGGCTCGCCACGATGATCGCGGACAAGCGGCTCACCTCCGATCCGGTGTGGCGCAAGGCCGCGCTCGATGACATCCGCGCGGCGATCCTCGCCGCACCGATGGAGCAGAGCCACATCGACATGATCTACCGCCGGGTTCGGCTCAAGCTCGGCGGCAAGGGCGTGTTCGTGCGGAGCTCCACCAACGTCGAGGACCTGCCCGGCTTCAACGGCGCCGGCCTCTACGACACGGTCCCGAACGTGATCGGCAAGAAGGCCGTCGAAGCGGCGATCAAGTACGTGTGGGGCTCCCTGTGGAACCTGCGCGCCGTTCAGGAGCGAGCAGCATCGGGCATCGATCCCCGTCAGGTGTTCGCGGCTGTCATGGTCGAGGTCGGAGTGAACGCGACCGCCGCAGGTGTTCTGGTCACCAAGAACCTGTGGGACCGCAGCGACGACCACAGCTACACGATCAACGCGAAGTTCGGTCTCGGGATGCGCGTCGTCGAGGGCCAGAAGATCCCAGAACAGGTCATCTACGATCCAACGAACGACGGCACGAAGATCCTCTCGCGCTCCGACGACCCCGTCATGCTCAAGTTCGATGCCAACGGCGGCATCATCGCCGTTCCCGTTCCCCCGGGCGAGTCCGTGATTCTCACCGAGGAGCGCGCGAAGGCACTCGCCAAGCCCGTGCAGCAGCTGATCCCGCTGTTCACGCATGGCAAGCCGCTCGATGTCGAATGGGTCCTCGAGAAGACCGAGACGGGCGACAAGTTCTGGATCGTGCAGGCTCGCCCGTACATCGGGGATTAGCCGTACAGTGGCGGCGTGCGCTCCCTTGTAGTCCTGCTCGCGCTCGCCGCAGCCTGCGACCTCCAGCCGCCGCCGAAGCAGGCGCCGCCCGCGCCTACGACTCCAGCGCCCGCCGTCGCGCCGTCGGAACCCGCCCTGCCCGCCCTCGACGCCGGTGTCGCTGCCCCCGTTGGTGATGCCGCGCCCACGCCGCCCGATGCGATGGAGGTCAGCGATCGCTGCGTGCGACTCGGCTCCCACGTCGCCGAGGTCATGATCAATGAGGCCGAGGATCCGTCGAAGAAGTCCGTCCTCGTCCAGGACCGCGCGCGCATCGTGCGGCGTACGGCCGAGGGCTGCACGCGCGACGCGTGGAACGAGAAGCTGATCAGCTGCTACATGGCCGCGAAGACGCAGGCCACGCTGCAGGCGTGCCGCAAGCCCGACGTCCGCCCGCCGCCTCCGTCTCCCTAGCAAGCGGACCGCAAGTTCCCTTCGCGAATCAGCCCTGGAGGGTTGATTCGCGGCCCGCGTCAGCCGCGCCAGAGCCGCAGGACCTCGTCAGCCGAAACGATGCCAGTGCCATCGCCCTCGGGCGAGAGGTCCGGATCGATCAGCGTGACCTCCGCTTCAAGCTTCGGCTTGCCGGTCAACCCGTAGAACTTGCAGCGGATGAAGGTCGAGCCTCGGAGTTTGCGGGCGTCGAGCTTGGTATCTCGGAGGTCGCAGTCTTCGAACCGCGTGTCGAACGCGTCGCCCTCGCGAAGGTCTGCGCCGCGAAAGTCGCAGTTATTGAACGTGGCGCCTTCGAGCTGGGCATCGAGAAAGCCACCAGCCTGGAAGCTTACACGCTTAGCTCGCGCGCGAATGAACGCGGTCTCCGCGGCAACGCATTTCGATAGGTCGCAGTCTTCAATCAGCGCTTTCCAGAACGAGGAACGCCTAAAGTCTGCGTTCGTCAGACGACATCGTCGAAGAACAGTCTCGTGGAGCTCGACACGAATCAGTCGAGTTTCGACGCCGGAACAGTTGAAGAACTCTATATTGCTGAGGCCCCCGAGCTCGAACACGACGTCGCTCAGCTCGCAGCCTACGAATTGTGCGAACTCGAAGTTCATCCCGCGCAGCCGCGCGCCAGTGAGAATCGCGTTTTCCAAGACCACCCGTCCCTCGCCGACACGCCCACGGCCTAGCCATGCTTCCAGTCCGTCACGACGCCACGTCCTGCTCTTTTCGCCGTTGATCGCCACGGTCTGCGCCGACGACCTGGCGTCTGCGCTCCGCGGAATCTTCGACCATCCGCTCGTATGCGGAATCGATGTTCTTCTTCATGGCTTCCGTTAAGGCCGTGTAATCGAGTTCATAGGGCCGCAGCACGCTTCGTGAGGTCGCGGCTCGTGAGATCTGGGTTCGCGAGTGCGGTTTCGATCTGCGTCTGGTTGTTTTTGCGAATGCCCTCGCGCAGCGCGTAGGCGCGCTCCTCGACCTTATTGCCGTGCGCGAGCGCGTTGATCCGCAGAAACGTCGTTGGATCGCCGGAGCCAAACCGTTCCTGGATCATCAGGTCCCAGCTGCGACCGGGGTTCTCTTTGTCCCAGGCCGTCCGCGCCGCTTTGATCTCGGCGGGACTCTTGCTCCGCAGCTCCTTGATCACATTCTCGGGCTGGCGAGCAGCGAAGCTCTGCTGGCTCTGCTCCGTCGGCTGCATGCCTTCGAACTCGATCCCCGCCTTCGGATCCTTGAACAGGTCTGCGAAGTGGGCGCCGTCCGCAGTGGCCCTGGTACCGGTCAGGAGCTCATGGATCTCGCCACGCTGACTCTCGTGAACAGACCTGGTGATCGCGCTCGCGCCGAGGGGCCCATTGCTCAGGACGAGGCCCGCACGCTGCGCGTCCGTAAGGCCGCCGACGATCTTCTTGATTCGCTCGGCATCGCCATTCGCATTCGCGATTCCCATCGAGGCCGCGAACACCGGATCGCCCGTCGTGCCTGCGAGGACCTCGTCCTTGTTGCCGACCGACTGCGAGCGATCGAGCTCCTGATAGAGAGACCTGCTGCGCGTGCTGTGCCGGACCGCTGCGCGGATCGCCTCGATCTCGACGGCGCTGCGCGTACCGAGAACGACCGCGATCGTCTCGGAGTTGTCGTTCGCATCGTCCGGGCGCGCCGCTTTGAGGATCTGCTGCGACCATCCGTTCGCGCCTGCGTTTAGCTTCTTGCGCGCCTCCGGAGAGAGTGCCTGGAGCTCGCTTTCGGCGGTGCCGCGCTCCGGCGAGATCAGCGCGAGTGCCTGCTCCTGATCGCGGTCGCCGTGCCACTCCGTGTTCTGGATGAAGACCTGCAGCGGCATGCCGGTCTGGGCCTGGAACTTCTCCAGCGTCTTCGCGCGGAGGATTGGATCGGCGATCCGGTCGAGCCGGTCGAGGAACTTCCAGCGCGAACTCGCATCATTGGTGGTGTGGCGTGCGAGAACGAGCGCGGCGGCGTTTGCGACAACGTCGGCTGCGGGATGCCGGTCTCTCTCGCCAACTCTGCCGCCGCCAGCGCGCCGGGGCCGACCATGCGCCGCACCATCCGTGTACGTACCA
>JAYUYE010000436.1:0-4445 GCA_043752985.1 Myxococcales bacterium | reverse complement strand
CCGTGGTGTCGATCGGTTCGGGGACCGTTCGCGTCGTCGACACGCGGAAGACCACGCCGGGGTTTCGCGTGCTCGAGAAGGCCGCGGTGCTCGCGGGCGGGTGCTTCAACCATCGCTTCGATCTCGGCTCGGGCATCCTGATCAAGGACAACCACATCGCGGCGTGCGGCTCGGTGCGCGCTGCGGTCGAGGCCGCGAAGGCCAAGGCGCCGCATTCGTTGCGGATCGAGGTCGAGGTCACGAACCTCGGTGAGCTCGATGAGGCACTGAACGCGGGGGCGGAGATCGTCCTGCTCGACAACATGACGCCAGGGCAGGTCGAGGTCGCGGCCGCACGCGCGCACGGTCGCGGCGTTCTCGTCGAGGTCTCGGGCGGGATCACGCTCGCCACGATCGTCGACTACGCGCGGGCCGGTGCGGATCTCATCTCCGTCGGAGCGCTGACCCACTCGGCGCCTGCGGTCGACATCGGGCTCGACGTGCGGACGTGAGCTCGCCGGACGCACCGGCAGCTCCGGGCTCGGTGGCCCCACCGGTCGCGCACTGGCTCGGCTGTCATCGCATCGATCTCGATGATTGCGTGTCGACGAACGACGAGGCCGCGCGCCTGGCCCGCGCCGGCGCTCGTCACGGCACGGTCGTGGTTGCGACGTCGCAGAGTGCGGGCCGCGGTCGGGATGGTCGGCCGTGGGCGTCGCCGCCCGGGCTCGGCGTGTATCTGTCCGCGGTGGTTCGCTCGCAGCTGCCGCTCGTCGAGGTGCCGCCGATGACGCTCGCGATCGGGATCGGCCTGTGCGACGCGATCCGAGCGGCCGGGGTGCACGCGTGCCTCAAGTGGCCGAACGACGCGCTCGTCGACCACAAGAAGCTCGCCGGCGTGCTCGTCGAGGCGCAGAGCCAGGGCACCAAGCTCGAGGCGATCGTGATCGGCATCGGCGTCAACATCGGGGGCGAGGTACCGCCCGAGATCGCGGGCATCGCGACCACGCTCGAGGCAGCGTCCGGCACGCCGATCGATCGCGAGGCGTTCATCGCCGCGCTGCTGGCGCACGTCGAGCGCTGGATCGATCGGTACGTCGCGATGGGGCTCGAGGAGATCATCCCGGCGTGGACGGATCGCATGGCGACCGGGATCGCGGCCAAGGCGACGATCGCCGGCAGCCCACTGATCGGCGAGGTCGCGGGCCTCGACAACGACGGCGCGCTGCTCCTGCGCGACCGCGACGGTGCGCTGCACCGCGTGCGGACCGGCGACGTCGAGGTGATCCGCACCACGTCCGCGACCCTGTAGTTCCGGTAGGGCACCGAAGGTTCGCGCTTCGGCGTGCTAGATCAAGGGATGAGCCAGCGCTCGACGATGGTCCCCGTGCTGATCATGGGCGTGCTCGTGCTGGCCGGAGGCGTGGGGCTGTGGCTGATGCTGCGCGGTGGCGATGACGCCGTCGCGGAGCCATCGACCGACACGATCACGGCGACCGAGCCGCCGCCGACGCCCACCGAGATTGGCAAATCCGCACCGACGGTGGCGCCGAGCCTGCCGGGGGAGACGCCGGCAGCGCCCGCGAGCGAGGTCAAGGAGTACGCGGTCGGTGATCGTCGCGTTCGCGACCACCGCACCGGTGATCACGCCCCGATCGACATCCCGCCATCCGTGCATCCCGCGGAGGGCCGCCGCCTGACGTCGAACCTCGTCCACGAGGTCGGCCTCAAGCTCAAGGTCATGGTCAAGGAATGCGCGGCGACCTTGCCCACGGGGGCGCGCGGCAAGGATCCGCACCTCGAGGGCCAGGTCGTGGTCGCGATCAAGGCGAAGCAGGTCACCGTGACCAAGGCGGTCGTCCAGCTCCGCGATGTGAATGACCCTTCGGTCGATGCCATCAAGAAGTGCATCGAGGAGAAGGCACTCACGCTCACGCACACCGCCGAGGAGACCGATCTCGAGAGTTACGACATCAACCTGTCGTACGCGCTCTGAGCGTCGCCTGGGACGCACTCGCGTCGCACGTGCGGCACCGTGCCAGCACGTGTCACCTATCCGCCATGATCGACGCGGGAAACCCGTAGTACACGACGTCTGGTAGGCGTTGATGCACCCCAGGCAGGTATGTATAGTCGCGCGCCCAATGAGTCGGAGGACCGACCGCGCACTCCTCTCGATCCTCGTGATCGTGATGGCCTGTCTTTGCAGCACTGGCTGCGACGAGCTCGACGGACGCGGTCGGACGCGTCAGGGCAACCGACACTTCCGCGAGACGAAGTTCATCGACGCGGTCGCCGAGTACGAGCGCGCCCTCACGTCGGTCGACGACCCCATCATCCACTACAACGCGGGCCTCGCGTACTCGAAGGTGTTCAAGCCCGGCGTCGACAAGCCCACGCGGCTCGGCATCAAGGGCACGTTCGCCTGTGACGCGATCCCGAACGTCAAGATCGTCTCGGCCAGCGTCTGCGTGAAGGACGGCGAGCGCCGGTTCGATGACTGCGACGCCAAGACCGTGTGTGCATCGAGCTACGAGTGCAAGACGGTCGACCTGTGCACGCTCGAAGGGCCGCAGCTCGCGGAGGCCGCGGCGACGCACTTCGAGGCGTGGCTCAAGGCGAACCCGAACGACGACGACACCCGCAAGCAGATGACGCAGGTCTGGATCGACTCCAACCAGTTCAAGCTCGCGATCGACTACTGGACCGGCCTCCTCGACGCCAAGCCGGGCGACTCCGAGATCATGGGCAACCTCGCGGGCATCAACCTCAAGTCCGGCGACTGGCGGACCTCGATCGAGTGGTACATCAAGGTCGCGAACGCGGCCTCCGAGACCGCGAACAAGGTCGCGGCGTACCAGTTCATCGGCAACGTCGCCTGGTCCAAGCTCAACTCGAAGTCGCTGACCGCGCCCGAGGTCCTCGAGCTCGCGGACAAGGGGATCGGGGCGCTCCAGATGGCCGCTCAGCTCACGCCCAAGAACCCGAAATTGTTCGGCCTCCAGGCCTCGATCTACAACTTCCGCGCGCTGGCCTCGGGTGCCTCGTGGGCGGCTGCCCTCGACCGTGCAAGTGCCCAAGATCTGCAGCGCATCTCGCGCGTTCTAGCCGAAGAGGCGAAGAAGGCCCAGGGCGCAACGCTGCCCCTGCCCACCAACCCAACCCCGCCTACCGGGGGCCCGGCCGAAAAAGCCGGCGGCTGAACCGCCTCATCAAGGAGCAGCCGCAAGATGCCGACCGATGACGAGCAGGACGACAAGACGACCCCGTTTATCCGGGATGACGATCCGGTGAAGGTCAAGATGGATGCGAAGAAGGCCGCCGCGGCCGGACCCGACTCCATGGCCGCAGCCAAGGCCGCGAACGATCCCTACCGCTCTGCCGGCGTACCCGCCGACAAGAAGCAGGGCGGCTCGATGTTCGGCAACTTCGCCGACGCGAAGGCGCGCAAGGCCCCGAAGTGGGCCGCACCGCTCCTGATCGGCGTGACCGCATTCCACATCGTCCTGTTCGTGACGATGTGGATCAAGTCGATCTGGGAGATCGAGATGCTCGAGCGTCCCAAGACGAAGTACGAGCTCTCGGTCGCGCCGCCGCCGCCACCGCCGCCGCCGCCCCCGCCGGGTGGCGCAAAGCCGCAGACGCCTCAGATCACGCCGAAGAAGATGAAGGTCAAGGACATCGTCCAGCCGGTGAAGATCGAGAAGCAGGAAGTCACCCCCGTCGAGAATTCCGGACCGGCCGGTGAAGAGGGTGGCGAAGAGGGTGGCGTCGAGGGTGGTGTGGTCGGTGGCGACATCAACGGTGTGATGGGCGCTCCGCCGCCGCCGCCGCCGCCTCCGCCTCCACCCGCGCCGCCGCAGAACGTTCCGCCCACGCTGCTCGAGGGCTCGCGGATCGCCGGCGATAAGATGATCGTTCCGGACGACGTGACCAAGACCGAGATCCAGCGCTCGGGCAAGGACAAGCTCATTGGCAGCTTTAAGCTGTGCATCAACGCAGGGGGTGCCGTGACCTCCGTGAAGATGCTGAAGAGCACCGGCTTCCCGGCGTACGACGGCAGGATTCAGTCAAAGATGAACGGCGAGTGGAAGTACCGTCCCTACGCCGTCAACGGTCGCGCGGTGCCTGTGTGTACGGCCGTGACCTTTATTTATTCGCAGAAGTAGACGACGAACACTCCAGAAGGAACGTGCCATGGGAATCGACCTCGTAGAGCTCTGGGAACACATGAGCATCATCGTGAAGATCATCACGGTGATGATGATCGGCATGTCGGTGTTCATGTTCTACGTGATCACCGAGCGCCTCCTGACGTTCAGTGCGGCGAGCAGGCAGAGCATTCAGTACGTGCAGCAGCTCGGCGAGTTCCTCCGCCAGCACAAGGTCAAGGACGCGGAGAACGCGGCGCGCGCGATGTCGAAGAGCCCGGTCGCCAAGGTGATGGAGTCCGGCCTCGCCGCGCT
>JAYUYE010000435.1:0-1654 GCA_043752985.1 Myxococcales bacterium | reverse complement strand
TCGGCTTCCAGCCCCAGTCGCGGCGCGCGGCGCTGTCGTCGAGCGACTTCGGCCACGAGTCGAGGATCGACTGGCGGCGCGGATCCGGCGAGTAGCTGAACTTCGCGTCGGGAATCTCGCGCTGCACGCTCGCGGCGATCTCGTCGGCACGTGGGGAGAACGCGGCGATGTTGTAGATGCTGCGGGTCAGGCGCTCGCGGTCGGTCATCGCGAGCTCGATCAGCGCGCGCACACCGTCGGGCATGTACATCAGCGGGATCCGGGTATCGCGGCGCGCGAACGCCTCGTAGCCGCCCTTGCGAACGGCGTCGATGTACATGAACAGCGCGTAGTCGGACGAGCCACCACCCGGCATCGCCGCCGAGATCAGGCCGGGGAACCGAACACCGCGACAGTCGACGTTGAACTTCTTCGTGTAGTAGGCGCACAGCAGCTCGCCGGCGACCTTGGTGATGCCGTACATCGTGGTCGGGTGCAGCGCGACGTCGTCGGGCGTCGGGTCGGGCAGGGGACCGCTCGGCGGCGGACCGAACACCGCGATGCTCGACGTGAACAGCAGCCGACCGACGCCGGCCTTGCGGCACGCCTCGAGGACGTTCCAGGTTCCGGTCTGGTTGACGTCGTACGCGAGGCCCGGGTCTTTCTCGCCGCGCGCGGAGAGGATCGCCGCGAGGTGGAACACGAGGTCGGGTTTGACCTTCTCGAACATCGCTTCGGTCGCGGCCGCATCGGTGACGTCGAGCCGTTGCCACGACGCGCCACCTGCGTGGGCATGGCTTGGTGGTCGAGGTGCGAGGTCGGTCGACGTGACGGCGTGGCCGGCAGCGGACAGCGTGCCGATGAGGTCGTGGCCGATCTGGCCGCCCGCACCGGTGAGGAGAATCTTCATGCGCGACGGACTATGCCACCGTGCTGGCGAGTTTTCATCGCGCTCGCGTCAATGGGTGCCGTCGATGACGAGCAGCTGGCACGCGTTCGTGTACGTCATCGTGGTGCCGACCATCTGCGGGTTCTCGGGGGCGCTGCGGCTGTGGATGCCACCGCCCCAGTTGTAGGGAGAATCCGAGAACGCGAGGAACACGCACATCTCCTGGTCGCCGACGCCCCAGCGCACCGTGCTCGGGCGCGGATTCTTGAAGTCGCAGCTCATCCGCAGCTTCGTGTAGCCCTGCATCGAGAACAGGGGATCGATCGGCCCACCGAGGCTGTCGCCGACGGCCTGCGTGGTGGTGAACACCGTCGTCGCCGAGCCGTCGGGCCGGACCGCCTCGATCGTGAGGCCGGTGGCGAGCTCGTGATAGTGGGCGAGCGCGTAGTAGAGGTTGAAGTCGGGGTTCGTGCCGAGCAGCGCGGTATGCCGCTCGCTCAGATCGCACTCCGTGATGAACCGCGAGGTCGCGTTGTTGCCGGGAATCGCGAGTGCCTGGTTCTCGAACGAGATGCCGGACAGGACGGTCGAGACCTCGGCCTCCGCGATCGGGGTCAGCTTGATCGTCGGTGCGACGCTGAGGGTCTCCTCGCGTGGGTTGAGAAGATGAATGTTCGACACGAGCTTCGCGTTCGCGGGGATCTTGAGCGCGGCGTTCTGCGGGAACCGCTGGATCTCGTGCGGGTTCTGGGTCGACTGCGCGAACACGACGTTACCGAACACGGC
>JAYUYE010000434.1:0-4445 GCA_043752985.1 Myxococcales bacterium | reverse complement strand
TTTGAACATTCGCGCATCCTCGCACGGACGGGAGGTAGCCCCAGCCTGTGTGAGACCGTACTCGAGCTCAGGCAGAGCGGAGGTCGTTCAACCATGGTGTCGCGCACGTGCAGCGCAGTCTCCATGAAGACCGCGACCAACATCGTGGAGATCTCGCGCAGACCTGTCGCTGACCCGTGACAACCGCTGACGAAGAAGTGCGACCCGAACGCACCGGCCGTGCGTTGAGATCCGCATGCGCACCTCTCCTCGTCTCGTCGCCTCCCTGATGTTCGCCACCCTCGCGGTCGGCGCCTGTTCCAAGAAGTCCGAGTCCGACGACCGCCCCAAGGCATCGGCCCCGACCGGTCCCGTCGAAAAGGATCTGCTGGCCGCGGACGAGCCTGCCAACGGTCGCCTGTCGTTCGCCTCCACCGAACAGGCGGCGACAACAAAACTCACCACCGACAACCGCAAGGTGATCCGCACCGGCGCGATCCAGCTCGTGGTCCGCGACTACGCAACCACCCGCGCCAAGCTCGACGCCCTGCTCGCCGCCGCCGGCGGCTACGTCGACTCGACGCAGGTCAGCCACTCGCAAGGCTCGGTCTCGAACGCGACGGTCGTCCTTCGCCTCCCCTCCGAGACCTTCGGATCGATCATCCCGAAGCTCCGCGAGCTCGGCGAGATCACCGGCGAGACCACGAACGCCGCCGACATCACCGCGCAGTACGTCGATATCTCCGCGCGTCTCACGAGCAGCAAGGCCCTCGAAAAACGCCTGATCGAGCTCGCGACCGCTCGCGACGGTGGCATCGAGGCCGTCCTCGCCGTCGAGCGCGAGCTCGCGCGGGTCCGCGGCGTGATCGAGAGCTACGAGGGCACGATGCGCCAGTGGAATGATCAGATCGCGATGAGCACGCTGACGCTCACGCTGTCGACGAAGGCTCCGGCGATCGCCGCCACCGCCGCACCCGGCCTCGGCGAACGGATCTCCAGCGGCTTTGGCGGCTCGATCGAGGCGCTCCGCGACTTCGGCGGTTGGCTCGCCGTCACGCTGATCGCTTTCCTGCCGTGGCTCGTGTTCCTGATCCCCGGCTTCGTCATCGGTCGCCGCGTCATGCGTCGCTACTTCGCGCGCCTGCCGAAGGCGATCGTTCATGCGCCGGTGGCGCCGCCCGCGGTGCAGACGTCGGTCGGATCGCCGACGGCCTAGCCGAGCTCCGCAAACACCGGCAGGTGATCCGATGCCCGCCGCGCTTCCCCCTCGGTCCACACGCCGCCCTGGATCACGTTGCGCGCACCCCGCACGAGGATGTGATCGAGCTGGACGATCGGAAATCGCGCAGGCCAGCTGCGCGCGGTCATGGAGACCGGCCGCAGGTTCGCGCTGAGCAACCGGAACGGCGCCGAGCGAGCCGTGCAGTTGAAGTCCCCGAGGACGATCAGCTCCGGCCCAGCGAGCACTCCCATCAACAGCGATGCCTGCGCGATCCGATCGGCCGGCACCACCGAGAGGTGCGTGTTGACGACGTCGAGCCCGCCGGCCAGGCGCGTCACCAGCGCGCAGCGCGGCTCGGAGATCCAGCGAGCGCGGCCGGGCAGGGCGAGATAGCGCGTCTCGAGCACCGGCAACCGCGTCAGCGTCGCGATGCCGTGGTGATCGTCGGCCGCGACATACGGCGCATACGACGGAGTCATCGACAGCCTCGCTGCTAGCTCGGTGGCCTGGTCGATGTGGCTGCTCCTCGCATGCGACAGGTCGACCTCCTGCATCGCGACGATGTCGGGATCGAACGAGGCGATCACCGCGGCAATGCGTCCGAGATCGACGCGGCCATCGCGGCCACGCCCGTTCCGGATGTTGTAGGTCATGACGCGCAGAGGTCATAGCGTAGCGCTCAGTACTCGATCACGCCCTGCGGGATCGCCGCGGGTTGCGTGAGAGAGCCGCGTGCCGCCTTGTCATCCTCGACGAGCAGGACCGCGCGGTTGATCTCCTCGACGAGACCGCGCTTGCGGCGGTAGTCGGTCGACGCGCGATAGGGCATGGCGTCGAGGCTGCCGAGAGACTCGGCGAACTCGTCGTGCTCGCGGACCTTGCGGGCGCGGATCGTCTCGAGGTCCATCTGGTCCTTGACGATGTAGGGCGTCAGCATGATGACCAAATTGCTCTTCGTCTTGCGCTTCGCCGTGGTCTTGAACAGGTGGCCGAGCAGGGGGATGTCGCCGAGGAACGGAACCTTGTCCTCGGTGAGGATCTCGCGCTCCTGCATCAGGCCGCCGATCACCACGGTCTGCTGATCGCGGACGAGCACGCGGGTCTCGAAGCTGCGCGTGGTCCACGAGGGGCCGAGCTCGGCGCTCTCCTTCGCGAGGTCCTTGGCGTCGTGCTTGATCTCGAGGAGGACGGAGTCGTCGATCGACACGTGCGGCTTGATCATCAGCTCGAGCTGAAGGTCGATGCGATCGATGCTGCTCGTGACCGAGCCTTCGAGGTTGCCGGTGCCACCGATGGTCTGCGACCGCTTGAACGGGATGTTGGTACCGACCTTGTAGGTCGCCTGCGCGTTGTCGAGGGCGATGATGCTCGGTGCCGAGAGGACGTTGGTGTTGGACTGGGTGGCGAGCGCCTGGAACAGCACCGCGTAGGACGGGATGCTCTTGCCGAGCAGCGAACCCGCCGAGCCACCGAGCGCACCGCCGACCACGCCCCCGACAAGCCCGGTCGCCGCGGCGAGCGTCTCGACGTGGGTCGACTTCAAGGTCGGCATCTGGACGCCGCCGATCAGGAGCGAGCTGCCGTCGTTGATCGTGGTCCCGGCGTGCGACGACACGCCGACATCGACGCTGCTGCCGATCTGGATCTCGAGGATCATCGCCTCGATGTAGACCTGGCGTCGAGGCAGATCGAGTTGCTTGATAACCTCCTTGATCGCGAGGAAGTCGCGGCCGCTCGACATCACGATCAGCGAGTTGGTCGGCGCATCGGCGATCACCTTGACCTGACCTTCGATCGCTGTGCCGAGCGCGTCGACGATCAGCGGCACACCGGGCGTCGTCCCCTTGACCGCCTTCGTGCTGTCCGTGCGTGGCGCCGTCGCGTCGTTCAGCGTCTTCGCGAGCTCCTCGGCGATCGCGCTGCCGAGCCGGTAGACATGGATCGCACTACCGCCCTCGATGTCGAGCGAGATGTCGAGCCGCTCGACGAGCGCCTTGACCCGGTTGTAGCCGGCCGCGCTCGCCGCGATCAGCAGCGTGTTCGTTCGCGCGTCCACGAGGATCTTCGACGGGACCGCTGCATTCGCCGTGGCTGGTGGAGCCCCGGCCTTTGGCGGCGTGGCAGCGCCAAGCCCGAGCATCGAGCTGATCTCGTCGGCGAGCTTCGTCGCATCCGCGTGCTTCACGGTCAGCGTGTAGATGCCGTCGCTGCCGCTCGCGACATCGATCAGATGGGCCAGAGACATCATGTCGCGCACGTGGCTGCCGTAGTCGGTGATCAAGAGGATCGATCCGATCAGCTGGACATCACCCGCATCCGAGCGCAGCGCGGTGAACGCCTGCTGCAGCGTCTCGGCCTGCGCATAGGTCGGGCGGTACACGTAGCGCACGACTTGATCGGTCGGATCCGGGATGCCGTTCTTGTAGAGCGGCACGGTCTCCTTCTTTGCCGCCGGCGCGTCGACGATTCGCACGATACTGCCCTTTGGCACGATCGTCAGGTTGATCGTCGAGAGCGCGACGAGGAACACCCGGTACGCCTCGGTCGCTGTCATCTTGTTCGGCGCGATCACGGTGACCTTCTTGCCGGTCGAGACGATCCGCGGATCGAGGATGAAGTTCTTGCAGGTGAAGCTCGAGACCCATGTCACGAGATCCTTGAGCTCCGTCTCTGGTTTCAAGGTCACCGCGACAGTGCCCGTGCGGGTCTTGCACGAGTAGAGCGCGTCGTCTTCACCGGGAACGGGCAGCTCGGAGACCGCATCGGCCCGCGCAGCACCTGCGAGCGCGAGGATCACGACCGCCACACACCGCATTGAGATCATGGGGGTGGCCTCTCTCAAGCCCCGGGCCAGCGGCGGCGCCGAGCTAACGTCGCGGGTCCACGTCTGCCGGCGCATGCGTCGTGCCTCGAAGGCACGACAACCGGGAACGAGCCGTGTCCAAACGGCGTAAGCTCGGTGCGTGCGCGTGATCCTGGCCGTGCTGCTCGCTGCGCAGGTGGCGTCCGCCCAGCCTGCCAGGGAAGTCACCCGGGAATTCCAGGCCGGCGTTGACGCATTTCGCCTCGGCAAGCACCACGACGCCCGCAAGCACCTCGAGCGCGCGACGCAGCTCGACCCGAAGTTGCCAGGCCCGCATCGGTTTCTCGCGGCGGTCGCCCAGGCGCAGGGCCGGTTCGCCGACTGCGTGACCTCCGCCCGCGCGGCGATCGAGCTCAACCCGGCATCGCAGGAGCTCGCGGA
>JAYUYE010000433.1:0-4446 GCA_043752985.1 Myxococcales bacterium | reverse complement strand
GGTGGTCTGCTGCGGCACGCGCAGCCAGAGCACGAGCACCGCGGCGGCCGCGACCAGCGTGCTGACGGCGGTGACCGCCCACGGCATCCAGCGCTTCGCGCGACCACGCGCGATCGGCGTGACCGAACCGCTACTGGCACCAACCCCACCCACGGCCTGGCGCAGCGCGTCCTCCACGATCGAGCGCTGCTTTGCGGCCGTCAGCTCCATCCCACCGTTCGCCGCGCTGATCACCGTGGCGACTTCGAGCAGCGCGCGATCGTCGGCGCTCATCGCGACTGGCGTTCGCCCGACCAGCGACTTGTCGACGATGTCCGCGAACGTCTTCGCGTGGGCGCGCTCGCTCGGAGTTGCCTCCGCGTCGGGCTCGGGGACGGTGCCGGTCAAAAAGTCGTCGTCGTAGCTGGCCATCTAGTTGTCTCCTGTCGTCGGAGCGGGCGTGCTGCGCTCACCGAAGTGCTTGCGAAACGCGCGCACGGCGCGGAAGAGGAGGACATCGAACGTGCCGATCGTAACGCCGAGCTGCTTCGCGCAGTCCTCGCGGGAGAGCTCCTGGATCAAGCGGAGATCGATCGCGATGCGGTAGCGTTCCTGGAGGAGCTGCATGGTCTCGGCGATTCGATCGCGGTGAGCGCGGCGTTCTTGATCCGCGATCAGCAGCGCGTCCGCGTGGGTCTCGGCATCGGTCTCGTGCTTGACCTCGTGTGCCATCGCGTCGGCGAGCTTGCGCGAGCGCTTGGACTGACGATGGACGTCGAACACCTTGTTGATCGCGATCTGCCGGAGCCACGGATAGATCGACTTGCCCTGCCAGGTGAACCGCTTGATCTTCTCGACCGCCGTCGCGAGCGTGTCGCGCAGGACCTCCTCGGCCGACACGGCATCCCCGAGGCGCGGCAAGATCACCGTTCCGTACAGGGGTTGAGCGTAGCGTTCGAGGATGGGGCGCATGGCGTCGAGGTTGCCTTGCTGGGCCTCCTCGATCAGGCGCTGCTCTGCTTCGAGCTCGGCGCGAATCTGATCGTCAGCGGGTTCGGAGGCCACCAGACACCTGTTCAACGCCCCGTGAGCTCCGTAGCTTACACGCGTGGACGCCAGACCCCGTCCCGGGACCCGTCATAGCTGATCTCGACCAGCTCGAGGCCATGGGCGGGGGCGGTCATCCCGGCGAGCGCACGGTCCTTCGCTGCAACGATCTCGGCCACTTGCGAGGCGGGTCGATAGCCGCGGCCGACCTCGGCCAGCGTGCCGACGACAATCCGGACCATGTTGCGGAGGAACGCGGTTCCTCGAACATCGATGATCAGGACGTCGTCGGGGGCCTCGGTAACCTCGATCCCGTGGATCGTGCGGACGGTCGTTTTGGCCGCGCAGCCGATCGCCCGGAACGCGGCAAAGTCGTGCTCCCCGACCAGGGCCACGGCCGCGGTTCGCATCGGTTCGAGCTCGAGGGTCTGCGGATGGTGCCAGGCGCGCGCGCGCCAGCGCGGGGATCGATCGGCGCCTCTGTAGAGGAGGTAGCGGTAGTGCTTTCCGGTGGCCGAGAACCGCGGATGAAAGTCGGGGGCGACCTCCGAGACCTCGCGCACCGCGATCGCTTCCGGCAGCATCGAATTGACGCCGCGCCGGATTCCGCGGAGCTCGATCGGGCGCTCCGTATGAAACGTCGCGACCTGACCGCGCGCATGGACGCCGGCGTCGGTCCGCGAGGCGCCGGTGATCCGCACGTCGTGCGTGAGCAACTTCGCGAGCGCCTCTTCGAGATGTTGTTGCACGGTCGGTCCGTTGGGCTGGCGCTGCCAGCCACACAACGAGGTGCCGTCATATTCGATGACTAGCTTGATCTGCCGCACGGCCGCCACGGTACTACGGACATCGCGCAGCGTACGTGGGCCCCCCCGAGTCGTGCGCCTCGGATCTTCGCGGACCTGGCCTCCTGGCTCAGAACGAGCGCTCGACGCCGATCGTCAGCGTGTGCTGACCCTGGCGCGTGCTGTCGTCCTGGAACAGCAGCGCCGCGTCGTAGCGCAGGTACCCGGCCACCGATGGCGCAGGCGGCACGTGCAGGCGCAGGCTGAGCGATGCCGCCGGGCCGGTGCCCGAACCGCCGAAGTGCGCGCCGAACCCGGCCCCGAGCTCGAGCCAGCGCACGACGACTCCGCCACGGGCCACGGTGAGCAGCGTGCGACCTTGCGCGTTGAGGCCATCCACGAGCCACAGCGTCGCCTCCGCGCCGAACAGGGCTCGCCTGCCGAATTCCACACGCGCACCGAGCGAGATCAGCGCTGCGGTCTCGGACGCCTGTGCCGCAACGCCGCCGCCCAGCGACGCAGCAATGCGCAGCGCGCGGCGGTGCGCGGAGCTCGAGACCAGCATGTCCTCGCCACCATGGTGGTCCATCGACGACTCACTCTTCATCGCGACAACCGGGCTCGGCGCGCGGTTGTCATCGACCATCGGCGACTGCTCTTCGTCGGCCCCCGGATCCGTTTCAGCGCCGCCACCCACGTCGGCGGTCGTCGTGTCGACCTTCTCTGTCCTCTGCTTCGTCGTCTCGCGCTTGACGTCGAACCAGCTCATGCCGGAAGGCACCGACACTGGCACGGAGACGCTGTGCTTGACGCCGCCCTCGACGACGACGTCCGTGCCGATCGCGACGAGGGACGTGTACGGCGAGACCAGCCCGAACGCGAGCGCGTGCTTCGTCACCGTCGCGGGATGGGCCGGTCCGACGAGCAGATCGTCGAGCCGCATGCGCGCCCACCGGCGAGCCAGCGGCGCGAACGTCGTGGTCGCACCATCGAGCTTGCGTGACGGCGCGGTCGCCTCGAGCGAGAACAGCTCACCATGGGCGCGCGCGTTCGCGGTGGCCACGCGCTTGACGCGTGCGAGCACGAGCATCGCCTGCCCTGCGCCGAGGCGCGGCAGCACGCTCGGCACGACATCGCTCGCGGCGAGCGTTCCCCAGCTCACCGTCAGCGGGACCGGAGGGTTCGCGACATCGGACAGGGTCGACCGTGCCGCGGCGGCGAGATCGTCGGCGGGCAGCGCGAACCGGATCGTCCCGCCGGTGACCGCCGCGATCTGGGTGAGGAGGCCGCGTGCCGGCGCGGGGCCCACGCCGATCACATGGATCGCGACCCCGAGCCGCCGGGCCGCGGCGATCGCCGCGCGATCGTCGGCGACGAGGCCGTCGGTGATCATCACGAGGGCGGCACCGTCGGGCTTCGTCGTCTCGAGCACGCGCGTGAGATCGAACGGCGTACCGGGTCGCAGCCAGATCTGCTCGATCGCGCGTAGCGTCTCGACGGGCGAACGCCACGCGAACCGATCGCTACCGGTGACCGCGATCTTGTCAGCGGCGCCGAGCGCACCCACGAGCGCGCGCACGAACGGCTGGACGACCACGGTCGCGTCGCCCTTGATCGTCGCCGCGCGATCGAGCACGAGCACGAGGCGCAGATTTCCCTTGCGTGGCGCCGCGGTCGCCGCCGACACGACGACGGCCGCATATCCACCCTCTCCGGCGACCTCGATCCAGCCCGCGCCACTCGCGGTCATGCGCCAGCGCAGCACCGCGTCGTGGTCGCTGTGCGGATCGGTGAACGTGAACGCCGGCGCCGTGCCTGTGAGCTCGTGCGTCGGGCTCGCGACGTCCGTCACCGGATCCGTGAACGTCACCGCGACCGTGGTCGAGCCACCTGCATCGGGTGCTGCCGGCGGCGTGACCCGGGACGCATCGGGCGCGCGGTCGGTATCGGGCGCGCGCCCGGTCCCCGTCGTCGGACGGCCGCTGACCGCACCGGGCACGTAGCGCGGAGCGACCACCATCGGCAGCACGAGCTCCCACGTTCCATCCGCGTGGCGAGCGACGGTGTCGTAGCGCAGCGAGATCTCGACGGTGCCCCGCGCCGGGATCGCGGACACCGTCTGCGTGAACACATCGGGGCGCTCCTGATCGAGCACCGCCGCGGCGACGCCCGCGCGAACCGCTGCCTCGTAGCGACGCTGCGCGTCGTCGCGCTTCTCGATCGCGGCGCGGATCGTCCGCGACCCGCTCTTGATCGACATCGCCGAGACCGCGGCGTCGACCGGCAGCGGGAAGATGTACGTTGCCTCGGTCGCGCTGTCGCTGCGATTGTGGAACCGCTGGGTCACGATCGTCTCGACGATCGGCCCGCGCACGGTGACCTCGATCGTGCTGTCGAGCATCGGCAGCGGCGCGGAGGCGGTCCTCGCCGCGCTCGACGTCGGGTACATGCCCATGACCCGGCTGCCACTCGACGCATTCGCCCCCGACGCGAACGCCAGGACGAACGCGAGGACGAGCGTGGGACGCACCATGCCGTATAAACCTTACACGCACCGCCCCACCCGCCGATCTGATGAAGTTCCCCGGCCACGCGCGGTCCACGGCGAATCCAGCGATCGTCTGGGTTCCCCAGG
>JAYUYE010000432.1:0-10579 GCA_043752985.1 Myxococcales bacterium | reverse complement strand
TGGTGACGTCATCGAAGCCGCGGGTCGGCAGCTTGAACGTACCCGCGTACGGCTTGAGGCGAAGGTCGAGATAGGTGCGGAACTCACCGTCGAGCTGCGCGATCGACTTGCCCGTGATCAGCTGCAGCACCTCGGGCGTCTCCTTGCCCTTGCCGAACAGCTTGAGCGCCTCGACGATCTTGGGGAACCCGTACGCCTGCACGAGGTACTCGATCGTCACCGCGGACTGGTAGTACGCGACGATCACTGCACTGGTGTCGGGCTGCATGAACTCGGAGTTGAGCGCTGCGATCGACGGCAGCGTGCCGTTGGCGACCGCGCCGTAGAGGTCGGCATCGTTCTCGCGCCGCCAGTCGGGACGCGCGATCAACGTCTCGTACTCGCTCAGACCCTCGGTGAACCACCGCGGCACGCGCGAGTTCGACAGCTGGATCGCGAACACGTGGCCGAGCTCGTGCCACAGCACCATGCCCCAGTTGATGTCGCCGGTCGCCGGCGACATCGCCGTGATCACCTGGCCGAAGCACACGCCGAGCGCGCCGAGATCCGGCAGACCGACGGTGCGAATCGCGTAGTCCGTGCGGTCCGCGTAGAGCTCGAGCGTGGTCGGTTGCTTCGGCGTGAAGCCGTAGCGCCTCACCATGTCTGCGAATGCTTTTTCGAGCGTTGGCTCGAGGTAGCGCGAGAGCACCGGCCGCTCGTCGTTGTGATAGCGGATCCGGAAGTTCTTGGTCATCGCGATCGAGTAGTCCTTCGGGATCGTCGACTTGAACAGATCGCGCGTGTTGAACGTGCGAACGTTGTACTGGTCACCGGCCCACGACTTCTCGATCCACTCGAGGCCTTCCTTCTCCATGCCGAGGCGGAGGTAGCCAAGACCTGCACCGGCCATCGCCTCGTAAAACGCGGGGCGCAGCTTGACCGCGTCCTTCTCGAGCTCGATCGCCTCGACGTAGCGATGCTCGCGGACGGCGGATCGCGCGACGATCCGATAGAGCTGCGCGTACGACGGATCGATCGCGAACGCTCGCTTGCGCTCGGCGTTGTAGGTCCTGGTGTCGTCGCGTAGCCAGGCGATCGTCGCCTTCATCGAGATCGCCTCGACGTCCTCCTTGTTGATCGCGAGGACCGACTCGAGCGTCTTTTGCGCGTTGTCCCATTCATTGCGGTCGATCGAGATCGACGCGCGGACCTTGAGCGCGCGCGCATTCTTGGGATTCACCGTCAGCGCGGCATCGACGTGGTGGTTGACGGCCGCGAGGTCGTAGCGCGTCTCGACGATCACCTCGGCCATCGCCGCGTGCGCGTCGGGGTGATTCGGGTTGACCTTGAACACGTCCTCGAGCGTCTGCTCTGCGAGCTGGGCCGCATACTTCTGGAGGAACAGGTCGGCCCAGTCGACGCCGACGTCCGTGCTCTGAGGACGGATCTTGAGCGCCTCGCGAAAGGCCTCGTTCGAGAGCTGGAACTGCGCCGTGTAGCGCGCGGCGACCGCGAGTTGCGTGAGCTGGTCGGCGTCGTCGAGGTTGAGCTTCTGCTTGTCGGACTCGCTGATCGTCAGGTCGAACAGCGCCTTGGCGCCGAGCAGATCGCCCTGGGCATAGCGAACCAGCCCGAGCGCCGTGCGGACGGCGCGGTCATCGGGGCGGTCCTTGTAGAGCGCCTCGAGATCCTTGCGGGCCTCGGCGATCCGGCCCGTGTCCTGGCGCAGCTCGGCGAGCACGATCCGGGCCTCGGCGGCCGCCGCATCCTTGGCCCCGGTCAGGGGAGTCAACGTGCCCTCCGCGCCGGCAAAGTCGCCCGTCGCAACCTGGGCGCGCGCGAGGAGGATGCGCGCGACCGCTCGATCCTTGCCGACAATCTTGCCGAGCTCGGTGATCGCGGTCTTGTAGTCGCCCGCACTCAGCTTGTCGCGTCCCGTGGCGAGGTCGGCGTGGGCGGTCCCCGCACCGACGACCAGGACGACCGAGACGAGAAGACCCGGTGCCAGCCTTATCCGCATCCCGTCGAATGTGGGCGACGCAGGTATCGGTGTCAAACAGCATCAAGGTGGTATCCTCGATCAGTGTCCGAGCCTTCGAAGAAACCTGATGAGAACGCGAACGGGCTGTACACCGCCTTCGACGCGTTTCTCAAGCAGGGGCTGCGCGAGTACTACGACCGCAGCTGGACGACCCGGAAGGGCAACTTCATCGCGCTTCTGATCGCCTCGGGGACCACGTCGTTCGCGATGGCAAAGGACTCGATCGTCGATGGCTCCGGTACCAAGAAGGTCGCGATCGGCGCCGGCCTCATGATCGCGCTGCGGATCGGCCTCAAGTACGCGATCGGCGGCCCGCTCGGGCTCGTCCTCTCCGTCGCCGCGGGTGCGTCGATGGTGTCCTACTTCATCAGGAACCAGAAGGACATCATCAAGAAGGTCACCCTCTACAAGACGATGATCGTCGACTCGGAGAAGCGCTACGACGAAGTTCAGGCCGGCTGGCGTGACGGCAAGTACGAGGTCACGGACCGCAACCTCATGGTCGATGGGCTCATGAAGCAGTTCATCACTCAAGTCGACGAGGCGTGAGCCTGGCGCGAGGGTGTCGTGGGGTGGGCGTCGGGGTGGCGGTCGCGATGCTGGCGCTGCTGGCGAGCGTGGCCTTCGCAGCGCCCAGGAAGGGCGAGAAGAAGCCGCCACCCGTTCCCGGATCGCCCGCGCCGGTTGTCGACGATCCGTCCCAGCCGCCGCCACCGGAGAAGCGCCGCATGGTCGGCATCCTCGACGTCCGCGTCGACGGCGTGCCGAATGAAATCAAGGCGCAGTTCGAGCGCGGTCTCGAGGAGCAGCTCGACACCAAGGTCTACTGGCTGTCGAGCCGCGCGCAGATGCGCGAGCGCATGAAGTTCTCGACCAAGTGGACCGAGGGCTGCCTCGTCGGTGGCTGCCTCGCCGAGCTCCGCACCCAGACCAGCGCGGAGCTCGTGCTGCTCGCCGCGTTCAACGGCTCGGGCACGAGCTTCGGTCACGTCGTCACGATCGTCCGCACCGACAACGGGCGCGTGCTGTCGCAGGAGTCAGGCCGCTGCGAGGTGTGTACGGTCAACGAAGCGATGGCCGAGGCCACCCTCGCGACCATGCGGCTGCTCAACGCCGTTCCCGACCAGCTGCCCGACGAGGCCGGCGATCACAGCGTCGCGATGGACCTCGTCGCGACCGCATCGAAGACCCAGCTGAGCGAAATGCACGGCCGCGTGCGGCGCCGCGGTATCGCGCTGACCGTCGTCGGACTCGCAGCGCTCGGCGCCGGCATCGCGACCTACGTGCTCCAGGACAAGCCTGCCTACGCCGTCGCGATCACGGCCGCCGGTGGCGGCTTGCTGGTCGGCGGTGTGGTCGTGCTCAGTTTTTGAGTCCGCGTTGACTTCGGGGACGGTGCTAGGTTCTCCGGGCCATGCGCTGCCACGGTCTCCTCCTTGTCCTCGCCACAGCGTCTGCGTGCGATGACACGACGACCACAGCGCTGTTCGCCGTCCACACGGGCGCGACATTTTACGACCTGCCCTATCCGAACGATCTGCGCCGCCACGACGACGGCCGCCTCGATCTGTCGCTGTTGCCGACCAACAGCCTGATCGTCGACCAGGTCCGTGCCTCGGCCGAGACGCTCGACGGATTCGGCCTCAACGCCGCGATCTACGCGCGGTTCGACGGCGGCCTCGATCCGGCGAGCCTTCCGGATGCTGCAGGCTCGGTCGCCGACGGCGCCGCGGTCTACCTCGTCAACGTCGATCCCGACTCCGCCGAGCGCGGCCAGAAGACGCCGATCCTGGTGACCTTCCGCGCGGAGGGCACGCAGACGCTCGACGGCAACCATCTCGCCTGCCGGCCCTACCCCGGGTTCCCGCTCGACGAGGCGACGACCTATGCGCTCGTCATCACGCGCCGCGTACACAGCGCCGGCGGTGGCGCGGTCGCCGCAGCGAGCGAGATGTCGAGCCTGATCGGCAGGGGTGGCGATGCTGCGATCCTCCATGCGCGCGAGGTCTATCAGCCGCTACTCGATCTGCTCGACGAGCCCGGCGGTGACGAGCGCGCTGATCTCGTGTCAGCCGCCGTGTTCACCACGCAGCACGCGACGCATGTTGCACCCGCGCTGCGCAAGGCCGTGTTCGCCGCGCCAGCGCCCGTCGCAACGGACATCGTGGCGACGCCCGCGAACACCGACTTCCAGCTGTTCACCGGCACGTACAGCGCGCCAAACTTCCAGGCCGGCGACGTTCCCTACCGTCAACCGCCGAGCGGGGAGATCAAGATCGGCAGCGATGGTGCGGCGATCATCGTTCGTGCCGAGCCGATGCGGTTCGCGCTCACGGTCCCGGCCGGCCCCGTGCCCGACGCGGGCTGGCCGATCACGATCTACTCGCACGGAACCGGCGGCAGCTACATCTCGTTCCTCTCCGATCAGACTGCGGGCTTGCTCGCGCGCGAGGGCATCGCGGTGATCTCGACCGATCAGGTGCTGCACGGCCCGCGCAATCCGAGCGGCAACCCGGAGCTCGACTTCTTCAACTTCGGCAACGCGTACTCCGCGCGCGACAACGCGCTGCAGGGCGTCGCAGATGCGTTCTCGCAGCTGCGGCTCGCGCAGGGCATGTCGATCAGCGAAGGCGGTCGCACGCACACGTTCGATCCGGCGAAGGTCTACTTCTTCGGCCACTCGCAGGGCGGGCTCACTGGCCCCGGCTTCGTCGCCTTCGAGCCGTCGCTGACCGGCGCCGTGCTGTCGGGAACCGCGGGCCTCCTCTACGTCAACCTCCTGCACAAGACCAACCCGCTCGACATCCCGGCGCTGGTCCAGACGTTCCTCCGCGACGAGCCCGTCGACGAGAACAACCCCGGCCTCGCCCTGTTGCAGATGTGGGTCGAGCGCTCGGATCCGATCAACTACGCACCGCTGATGGTCCGCAAGCCCGTCGCCGGCATCATGCCGCGCAATATCTTCCAGACCGAAGGCTTCACCGACACGTACTCGCCAAACCCCGGCATCGAGGCGTTCGCTACCGCGCTCGGCGGCAACATCCTGATGCTGCGTAACACCAAGCCGATCGTGGGGCTCACGTTGCGCGGCCGCGACATCTTGGCGGCGCCTGTCACCAACAACCTCAATGGCGTCACCGCCGCGCTCGGCCAGTACAACCAGCAGCCCGGCTCGGACGGCCACTTCGTGGTGTTCGACATTCCGGCTGCCGGGCACCACGCGGCGAAGTTCCTCGGTACGCTCGCCCGGACGGGTCAGGCTACCGTCGTGCAGGTGCAGTGATGGCGAGACAGAAGCTGGGTGAGATGTTGCTCGAGGCAGGGGTCATCGATGACGCGCAGCTCCGCAGTGCGCTCGCCGATCAACGTCGATGGGGTCGCTCGCTCGGACGCACGCTCGTCGAGATGCGGCTGATCGCCGAGGACGCCCTGGTCACCGTGCTCGCGAAGCAGCTCGGGGTCCAGAGCGTCGACCTCGATCGCTACGAGATCCCGTCGCACATCCTCGCGCTCGTGCCGCCGGACGTGGCGCGCAACTCGCGCGTCCTCCCGTTTGCTCAGTCGGGGCGGTTCCTCGACGTCGCGATGGCCGATCCGCAGAACCTCGGCGTGATCGACGAGATCCGGATCCGCACGCAGCTCAACATCCGTCCCTATCTGTGTGGACCCAAGCAGATCGAGCGCAATATCGGACGGTTCTACGGCGACGGTCTACGCGTCGAGTTCTCGATCCCGTTCGAAGGTCCCGATCCGATCGAGCCGCAGAGCGCGCCCACCTCACGGTTCGCCAAGCCGCCCGCGCGCGACGCGGAAGGCCTGCGCCAGTATCCGCGCACGACCCTGCCTCCACCGGCGAGTGCGCCGGCCGCGGTCCAGCGCGATGCAGAGATCGAATCGCTGCAGCACCGGATCTCGATGCTCGAGGGCCTGGTCGCGCGCGACGAGGAAGTCCTCCGCAAACTGCTCGCACTCCTCGTCGACAAGGGCCTCGCGACTCGCGACGAGATCGTCGAACGCCTCGGCTGAGCCACGGCGGCGACTGCAGGACGAAGTGTTACGTTGCACGTCCCATGGGTGTTAGCGGAAGTCACTGTCAGCTCTGTTGCTTGCCGCTGCATCACGACCACTACGTGCCGAGCGGCGGCGGGATGCTTCAGATCTACCGGACCGGCCTTCCTGGAGGCGGACACGAGTTCGAGCCCGGCCAGCGCGTGGTCCTGTTCAGTTCCGAGCACGCGTGGCTCTGCGACGCGGTCGCGATCCCGCGACACGGCACCACCACCGGCGTGCTGCACGGCACCGTCGAGGATGGCGTGTTGACCGACCGCAACACCGGTGCAAATTCGTTCATCTGGAAGGGCGACGAGGACGCGCTCGCATTCCATTCGTGGTGCTGGAAGCGAATGGGCGAGCCTTCGACAGAAGCGGCGGCGACCCGCGCCATCGGGCTCCACGCCTGGGCGGTCGTCGCTACATACGACGGCCAGCTGTTCGAGCACGCTGAGTTTCGCGATCACGGGTACGCGTGGATGCTCGAGGATCCGGATCGTTCGCCGCGAAGTCGTGCTCGGATCGAGGCGGTACTCGGGCGGGCACGCAGCCGAGCTGCCCCGGTCGCGAAGCACGCCACGGTGCGGGACGTCGTCGCTGCGGAGCAGGGGTGGACGGGTGTGACGCTCCGCGACGGCGATCACACCCCCGTGCACCAGGTCCATCATCGCGTGGACGTTCACTCGGAACTCGACACCGCGAGCTATCCGACGCTCGTGTGGGCGATGGTGGAGTACGTCGTCCCGCGTCTCCCGAGCGGCGACGCGATGCAGGCGCTCGCCGATTACGAAACAGCAGTGATCGCTGCCGTCGAGCGCGACGCCGCGGCGATCGTGCTGATGACGACGCTCGGCGCAGACCAGACGCAGTATCTGATCCAGGCTCGCGACGAAGCTGCGACCCGCGCAGCGATCGAGGCGCTACCGACACCGGCCGGCACGAAAGCGGTCGACTTCGACAACGCGCAGGACCCGGCGTGGAGCAACTTCTTCACCGAGATGGATCCCAGGCTCCACAACCGCTGAGCTGAGCCGAAACGCTCACGAGCGATCGGGCGGCCCGCACGCAGCTACTCGGAGTCGCCGCCCTTGAGACCGTGACGCTTGAGCAGCTCGCGCAGGTGGTAGCGGGTCAGCCCGGCTTCCTGGGCAGAGCGCGTGATGTTGCCCGTGTTGCGGAGCATCAGCGCGCCGAGGTACGCGATCTCGAACGCGTCGACGACGGTCTGCTTCGCCTGCTTGAAGCCCAGGCCGGCCTTGAGCAGCGCCGCGTCGAAGATCGCCGGTCCGCTCTGCTGCGGCATGTCGACGCCGGCGAGCTTGGCAGCCGCGCGCTGTGCAGCCTGCGCTCCGGCCTGCGCGAGATCATGGCTGACCATCAGCGACGGTCCCATCTCGCGCCCGAACACGAGATCCTGGCGCGTGATCACGGGGCCATCCGACAGCGCAGCGGCGCGCTCGACGACGTTGCGCATCTCGCGGACGTTGCCCGCCCACGAGTGCGTCATCATGGCCGCCATCGCGTCCTGGCTCCACGACATCGTCATCCCGCGGCGGGACGCGACCTCGCGCAGGAAGTGATTCGCGAGGCCCGGGATGTCCTCGCGGCGCTCGCGCATCGGCGGCAGCTCGACGTGGACGACCGAGAGGCGGAAGTAGAGATCCTCGCGGAACGTGCCCTTGTTGACCTCCTCGCGGAGATCGCGATTGGTCGCAGCGAGCACGCGAACGTCGACCTTCTGGGTGCGATCGCCGCCGACCCGCTTGATCTCGCGCTGCTCGAGAACGCGCAGCAGCTTGGGCTGCAGCGTGATGTCGAGCTCGCCGATCTCGTCGAGGAAAATCGTCCCGCCGTTGGCCTGCATGAAGCAGCCTTCGTGCATCGCGTGGGCGCCGGTGAAGCTGCCCTTCTCGTGACCGAACAGCGTGGACTCGATCAGCTCGCGCGGGATCGATCCGCAATCGAGGACGACGAACGGCTTGGACTTGCGGCCCGAGGCGTTGTGCAACGCGCGCGCAACCATCTCCTTGCCGGTGCCGGTCTCGCCGGTGATGAGGCAGGTCAGCTCGCTCGGAGCGACCTTCTCGAGGTGAGCGAAGATCTCGCGCATCGCGGGCGAGGCGCCGAGCATCGCGTCGAACCGGTCCTTTTTGGACAGCTCGATCTCGACGACGTCCTGCAGCGTCTGGAACTGGATGTTGGTGTGGCCGATCCGGAAGATCGTCCCGGGGCGGAGGAACACCTCGCGGATCCGCAGCTCGCCGACAAAGATGCCGTTGCGCGAGTTGAGGTCGCGCAGGCGATAGCCGTCATCACGCGCGGAGACCTCGAAGTGGCTGCCGGACACTGCTTTGTCCTGCACGACGAGATCGCTGATGATGCTGCGGCCACCGGTGACGCGCGGCTTGGAGATCTCGATCTCGCGGCCCTGGTCCGGGCCGTTGGTGACGACGAGCTTTCCCTTTCGAAGGCGGCGAACGGTTGCCCACTCACCCTCGAACAGCGTCGTCAGGCCGGTGCCGGACTCGAATGCTGACGCGTCCTCTTCCATTCGTCGGAACGTACCACTAGTTCAGCCACTTCTGCTCGTCGCGCTTACCCGCGGGCTTGCCGGTCTGGCCGCCCTGCATGACTGTCAACTTCGCCCGGGCGCGCTGGATCTTCCACCGCTTCCAGGCGAGTCCCGGGTTGACTCGCTTCGACGTCATCAGCGCTGCGGCCACCATGCCCGCAGCGACGGCCGCGCCTTGCGACCACCGGCCCTGCAGCGTGACGAACAACACCTGGAATCCGATGAACCCGTACATCAGCTGACGGCCGGTCAGTGGAAGGACGCCGAAGAACTGGACAGGCTGCTTCGCGTAGATGATTCCGAAGGCGACGATCGAGCCGTAGATGAACGGGTTGAGTCCCGCGATCGCGACGTGATCAGCGCCGAGCAGATAGCCCGTCAGCGTGCCGACCACCACGCCGGCCAGCGACGTGATCGCGACGAACCGATAGAACCGCGGTGTCCCCCAGAACCGCTCGAGGGTCGGGACGAACATCCACAGCATCATCACGTGGAGAATCAGGCCGAGGAAGTCGAGCTCGAGGAACGGGCTCGTGACGAGCGTCCACACCCGACCGTGCTCGAAGATGTTGGCCGGCGTCGCGACCATGTACTCGGAGAACGAGAGCCGGGCTTCCTTGTTCGACAGGAGCCAGACCAGCGAGAGGCCGAGCTCGAGCCCCGCAACGATCAGCGCACCTCGCGTGATCCCGAGGCCTGCGAAGCTGAACCGTTGCCGCTCGGGGGGTCGCCGTGGGCTCACGGGGCGACCTTAGCATCTCAGAAACGACGACGCCCGCCGCGGACATGCCGGGCGGGCGCCAGATCGTGAGGTCGCAGCCGTTAGTTGACGCGAACGACGAGCGTGCCGAGATCGGTGACCTGGTTCTTGTCGCGGATCGTCGCCGTGACGTTCGTCGGAGTCGGGCTGATCGAGCGATCGCTCATGTCGAGCGCGTCGACCGACACGGTGTAGCTGCCCTGCAGGAGGCCGCCGGTGATGCCGGTCCCATCCTGGCAATCGAACTTGTCGTCAAAGAACATGCTCGGGTTGGCCACCGAGGTGGAGACCGCACCCACGCCACCGATCTCGGGGATCTGGGCGCAGGTCAGCGGCGCATTGTTACCCGCATCGACGAGGTCCCAGTCGAACTGGAAGTAGCCACCGTCGTTGAGGAGGGTCGTGGTGAAGGTCTTGTCCACGTCGATGACGTCGACGAACGCCGACAGCGAGCGGGCGTAGACGTTGCCGCCAGCCGAGCTCTCGAGCTGCACCCAGACCTGATAGACGTCGGGCGGCAGCGGGGCCGTGCGGCCCGAGTTGTCGTTGCAGTCGTAGAGATCGATGATCGGGCTGCCGACCGGGCGGAACGCCGTATCGACCGGCTGCGAGTAGATCGCCGCGGTGGTCGTGGACGGCGGGCACGAGATCGTCTGCCCCGTTGCCTGCTGCTTCAACGACCAGTTCGCCGTGATCACCGCGTCTTCTTCGCCGCTGCTGATGATGCAGCCAGCGGCCTGGGACACGACAACCGCCATCAAGCTTCCTAGGACAAGTTTCTTCATTTGAGCTCTCCCCTCGATGATCGAGGAATCGTTAGGCCGCAGTTGAGACGGCGCGGCAGTAGGTTGCTTCACTCCGACCTTCTTAGGCAATCCCTGCGCCAGCATGGTGCCGCATGGTGTGATCTCTCGCAAACCTACTCACAGATACATGGCTGCTGACCGCAGTAGGACACCTGCAGGACGAGCTCGACCGCCCCCAAGCTCACGGTATTGCCCGCGATCACGTTGCGTTGCTGCGCAGCGGGCGCAGTGTAGGTGGCAAGGTTTGCGGGCCCCTCAGCGCACCGTGGGGTGATGAACAACAGCGCGTTGCCGGCCGGGAGGTCAAATCCGGTTACACCGTGGTTGTCGTCGCAGCGCCACGATTGGGAGCCCCTGCGGCCGCTGCC
>JAYUYE010000431.1:0-10586 GCA_043752985.1 Myxococcales bacterium | reverse complement strand
TACGCGTCGAGCTTCGCGGGCTTCGGGAGCACGATGACCGGCTTCTGCGGATGCCTGCGGTACAAGAGCACCGTGTAGCCAAGCACCTGAGCGACCTGGCTCTTGGTCTTCGTCGCGAGTGCCTCGGCGGCTTCGTGGCGGTCGACACCGGCGGCATCGCCGATCTTGAGCTTGATGAGCTCGTGATCCGTGAGCGCCTGGTTGACCGCGGCGATGATGCCGTCGTCGAGTCCACCCTTGCCGACATGCACGACGATCTCGAGCTTGTGGCCGAGGGCTCGGAGATGACGACGCTGCTTACCGGTGAGCACGCGGCGTTGTAGCCGAAGTTGCTCGAACCGACTAGCTGCGGCGGCGGCGGATGACGAGACCGACGAGCGCGAGGCCGAGGAGGAGGCTCGGGCTGCTGTTGCCCGTCGAGCAACCTCCGGTGATCTCGCCAGAATCGCCGCCATCGGTGTCGCCACCGGTGCCCGAGTTACCGCCGCTGGGCGGGACCGGGGGGGCCGCGCCCTTCTTGACGGTGACCGTGATCTCGGTGGTCATGATGACGTTGATGCCGTCGCTGATCTCGGTCTTGATCCGGTGCGGACCCTCGGCGAGCGTCGACGTGGTCGTGAACGTGAACAGCGGGCCTCCCTGCGTCAGCGTCTGCGCGACCACGCCGTCGACGTAGAGCTTGCCGCTGCGGACCATCAGGTTGTCGTTCGCCGAGACGTACACGTTGAAGCCCGGGGGGACTTGCGCGTTCGCGGTCGGCGACGTGATGGCGCCGCTCGGAGGAGTCGTGTCCGTGGTCTTCGCGCCGAGGCGCTCGGTGAGCAGGCCCACCGAGTTCTGGTTCGCACGGCAGGTCGAGCCACCGATGCCACACGGGCGGGCGACGTCCTCACCGCAGCTTGCCGTCTGGTTCTTGAACGTGCGGTTGCCGGTGTAGTTGAGGTACGTCATCGGGTCCGACGCGAGCAGCACGTGGTCGAGGCCGTACGAGTGAGCGACTTCCTGCGCCATGATCTCGCAGGCGAGGCGCGCGTCCTGCGGGATCACCGACGTGAACGTGAAGACGATCGAGTTCTCGATGATGGCGCAGTTCTGCGTGAACGGAGAAACACCGGCGACGCCCGCTTCCATGCCGAGCAGCTGAGGGGAGCCGCCGAAGACGGCCTCGATGTGGGGGACGTTGCCCGGATCCGCCTCGACGACGGTGACATCGAACGGCGCGAACAGGTCGCGCATGCAGGAAACCGTCGCGGCCCAGGTGGTCGCGGTCGGGTTCCATGCCGGAATGGCGGTCTGCGCGGTGGCGATCGACGAGCGGTTCGTGCGGGCGTCGTTCTCGCCGGGGAGCAGGGTCACGCCGTTCTTGTTGAGGTAGATGATCCGGCTCTGCGCGAGCGCGGTGGTGTTCTCGCCAACGACGGTCGGCGGCAGGATCTGGCGGGCGAACTTCAGGTCGTTGACGGTCGCGGGGCCGGCGACAAACTCACCGACGTTGGCGGTCGTCCCGGCGGGGGCGAGGTTCCGCTGCTCGGCGACCGCGAGGGCCGGGATCAGGAGGAGCGCGCCAACCGAGAGAGTGCTGAGTCGCATGGTTGACGGGTAAATCCACGGCCCGTGCCACCTCGGGTCTACGGTCCCCAGATCCTCGTTACCCTGTGTTGTCAGCGGGTTAGGCCCGTACGCGGGTTGTTGCGCAAGCTGCGCAATCAAGGGGTTAGCCGTATTCGCATGGGGCCGAAGGCGGAGGTTTGGAGCCTCGCCCCCCACGGCTGGAGAACTAGCCAGCGCAGGCCCGTTCGATGTCCGCGATTTCTTTCGGGCACGCCGAGGTCAAGACATCGTTCCCGGTCGCGGTGATCACGACGTCGTCCTCGATCCGGATTCCGATCCCGCGGAGCTCCGCGGGGACATCCGGAGCGTCGCGTGCGACGTAGAGGCCGGGCTCCACGGTGATCACCATGCCGGGCTCGAGCGGCCGCGCCTTGCCATCGCGGGTGTATGCGCCGACGTCGTGGACGTCGAGGCCGAGCCAGTGCGACGTACCGTGCATGTAGAACTTCCGGTACGTGTCGTCGGCGATTCGCTCGTCGACCGTACCCGCCAGGAGGCCGAGGTCGATCATGCCCTGGGTCAGCGAGCGCACGCAGTGGTCGTGGATGTCGTCGATGGTGACGCCGGGCTTCACCATCGCGATCGCCGACTTCTGCGTGGCGAGGACGATCTCGTAGACCTTGCGCTGCGCGTCGCTGAACCGTCCACTCGCGGGCCACGTTCGCGTGATGTCCGAGGTGTAGTGGCCGTACTCGCAACCTGCATCGACGAGCACGAGGTCGCCCGCGGCGATCGGGCAGGTGTTCTCGATGTAGTGGAGGATCGTCGCGTTCTCGCCAGCGCCGACGATCGTCGCGTAGCCGGGCCCGGAACCTCCAGCGCGGCGAAACGTGTAGTTGATCAGTGCCTCGACTTCGTGCTCGAACACGCCGGGCCGGCCGAGCTTCATCGCGGCGACATGCGCCTCGCTCGTGATCGCACACGCCTTGCGCAGCGCCGTGAGCTCTTCGGGACGTTTGTGCAGCCGCAGCTCGTGCAACGCGATCCGCGGATCGACGACCGCACGCGGCGGGCGCTTGCCGCGCTTCTCGCTCTTGCGCAGGCGCGCGATCGCCGCCGCGACCAGCAGGTCCATCTGCTCGTCGAGCCCGAGGCCGTAGTGCAGCTCCTCGTGGTTCGCGATCAGCTCCCACAGCTTCGCGGGCAGCTCGGAGATCGCATACGCGGCATCAGCGCCGTACTTCTCCTTCGCGCCTTCGATCCCGGCGCGCCGGCCATCCCAGGTCTCGAGCTCCGGATCGCGAGGCCGCACGAACATCACGAACCGTTCGGTCGCGTGACCGGGCCGGAAGATCAGCGTTGTATCGGGCTCGACGAACCCGGTCAGGTAGAACACGTCGCTGTTCTGCCGGAACGGATGGAACGCATCCCCGTTGCGCAGGCGCTCCGGCAACGAGCGCACGACGGCGATGTCGCCCGGCCCGATCGCCTCCATGAAGGCGTCGCGACGAGCGGCGTGAACGGCTGGATCCCACATCCACCGCTGAGACTAGCAGCTAGTTGCGGCGGCGGCGGCGGACGACGAGCAGCACCGCGCCGAGCATCACGAGCCAACCCGTGGTCGGTTTGCCCGACGAGCAGGCCATGCCGTGCGCGTGATCGTCCTCGTAGCCGTAGTCGTCTCCGAACTCGGGATAGTACGGCTCGTCGGCCTTCGGGCAGCTCGCGAGCGTCGATGCCGTGACCTCGCGGGCGCCGTGCGTGCGGAGATTCGCGATGTACTGCTCGATCAGCGCGAGATCCGCGGCGACATCCGGATCCGCGTGGCGCTCGTTCCATGCGATCGCGGCGCGCTGGGTCGCCTGGAGCGCGGCGACGGCACACGCGGAGTCCTGGCTGTTCGTCGCGAACCGCAGGCCGAGGAACACGTTGTACATGCCGTAGCGCTCCGCCATCTCGGGGCCCGACAGGTGCGGCTCCTCGGGGGTCTCGAGCGGATCGCCCGCGTAGTCGAGCGCCACGGTCTGCGTGATGCGCTCCGTCGCTCCTGGCATCCGGTACGACAGCTTGAGGTCGGCGATCTTCGTCGTCGCGTCGGTTGTCGGCTCGAGGTGGATGAACAGCGCGCTGCCGCCGCCGCGCCGGCCTTCGCCGGGAGTCTGCGTCGTGCGGCTCGCGAGGAACACCGCGGGAATCTGCATCGAGCCCGACTTCGCCTGCGCCGACCACAGCCGGCTACCGACGACCTCGCCGAACGTCCAGCCCGAGCCGGCGGTCGTCTCGATCTTGATGTCGAGTGCGAGCGGCGACATGAAGTAGTCGAGCTCCTCGGTGAACACCTCGCCGGCCGCGGCGCCGTCCTCGAGGAAGTAGTAGTTGCCCGCGCCGTTCTCGGCAAGACCGCGCATCAGCTCGACATCGAAGCTCTGCCCGACGCCGATCGTGGTCAGGCCGACGCCGCGCATGATCTTCGTCCTCGCCATCGCGATGATCGCGGTCTGATCCGTGATGCCGACCGTGGCCTGTCCATCGGACATGAAGATCACGCGGTTCTGGCGCTCGTTGACCGGGTACTCGCCGAGGAGGTCGAAGCCTTCGGCGAGGCCGTCGTGAATGTTCGTTCCGCCGCGCGGCGTGAGCGCATTGATCTTGGAGTGAAGGTTCGGAAGGTCGAGCGCCGCGGTGAACGGCGCGTCGATCGTGACGACGTCGTCGAACGAGACCAGCGAGATTCGATCTTCGGGCTTCAGGTTATCGACGAGTGTGTGGAGGCCGGTCTTCACCTTCTCGAGCCGATTGTCCTGTGACATCGAGCCGGAGTGATCGACGACGACGACCAGGTTCATCGGCTTGCGCACGTAGGTCGACGGATCGACCGGGGTGTTCACCGCGATCTGCAACGTCGCCTGATGCGCGCCGGTCAGCCAGTCGCGGCCGACCGAGAGCCCGGGGGTCACGCACAGCGTCTGGCCGCAGTCGGCGGGCGGGGATTCGTTGAAGTGCTCGTTGAAGAAGCCGTTCGCATCGAGCGTGTTCGCGCCGGGAAGCTCGCCGCGATCGAGGATGCTGCGGAACTCGCCCATGTCCTGGGCACCGCCGAAGCTGACCCCGCCGCCGCCACTGCTGCCGTCGTCGGATCCCGGGCCAGCCTCCATGCCGCCGGCACATGCAGAGACGACGAGGAGCGAGAAGGGTACGAAGAAGGAGCGCATGCAGTCTCCTGCAGCAGCATCGGTGCCAGGTCGTCCGACCGCTGGTTTCATCAGTCTGGAGCGTGACTTGGGTCGATCCTGACGATCTCGCCGCCGACCCGCGGGTTGCCGTGAACCCCGCGGGTCGCGACATTCGTGTCGTAGACTGCGCCCGCCATGACCACCATCCGCCTCCTGCTCGTGATGTCCATCGTGGCCGCGTGCTCCCGCAAGCCGCCACCACCACCGCCCGCCGAGCCGACAAAGGACGTGGCGGTTGCTCCCAGACCAGTGGTGAGCGATGCGCCTCCTCCCGCCGCGGTCTACCGCACAGACAAGTCCGACGATCACGTCGACCCGGAGCTGCTCGGTCACGGCAAGACGTTCATGGTCGTGTCCGAGGCCCCGCTCGCGTCGAAGGTCGGTGCCGACATTCTCGCGAGTGGCGGCAACGCGGTCGATGCGGCGATCGCGACCGCATTCGCGCTCGCGGTGGTTCATCCCACGGCCGGCAATCTCGGCGGTGGAGGCTTCGCGGTCGTCCGCGTCGCATCGGGCAAGGCCGTCGCACTCGACTTTCGCGAGACCGCACCCGGCGCCGCGACCGCGACCATGTACCTCGACGAGAAGGGCACGCCGACCAAGGACTCGCTCGTCGGGTACCGCGCGTCGGGCGTCCCCGGCTCGGTGGCCGGGCTGTTCGCACTCCACGGCAAGCTCGGCAAGAAGCCGTGGAAGGAGCTGGTCGAGCCGGCAATCGGTCTCGCGCGCGATGGTTTCACGATCAACAAGCGGCTCGCCGACGCGATCGAACGCCGCGCACCTCGTCTGCTCGAGTTCCCGGCGACCGGCGCGATCTGGGTGCCGAACCGGATCCCGCGCGCGGAGGGAACCACCGTCGCGATTCCGGAGCTCGCCGTGGCGCTCGAGCGAATCCGCGATCACGGTCCCGATGGCTTCTACAAGGGCGAGACCGCGTCCGCGATCGTCAAGGAGATGAAGGCGGGCGGCGGCCTGATCACTGCCGCGGACCTCGCGGGCTACAAGGCGGAGTGGCGCGAGCCGCTCAAGGTCTCGTATCGGGGGCACACGCTGTACACGATGCCTCCACCCTCATCGGGCGGCATCGTGCTCGGCATGACGGCCGGCATGCTGCGCGCCGTCGAGCTCGGCAAGCTCGCGTGGCATGGCTACGAGCACGTGCACCAGATCGTCGAGGTCTGGCGCCGTGCGTTTGCCGCGCGCAACGAGCTGCTTGGCGATCCGGCCTTCATCAAGAAGATGCCGGTCACGAAGCTGCTCTCCCAGCCGTACCTCGATCGGCTCGCGACCACGATCACCGCGACCGCAACCTCGTCGGCGGAGGTCACGCCGATCATCGAGGGCGATCACACGACGAACCTGTGCGTCGTCGACAGCAACGGGATGGCGGTCGCGTTGACCACGACCCTCAACACCTCGTGGGGCTCGGGCGTCACGATCCATGGCTTCCTGATGAACAACGAGATGGATGACTTCTCGGCCAAGCCCGGCGCCGCGAACACGTTTGGCCTGGTGCAGGGCGAAGCGAACAAGATCGAGCCCGGCAAGCGGATGCTGTCGTCGATGTCGCCGACGTTTGTCGAAGACGCAAAGGGCGAGCTCCGGATCGTGGTCGGCGGTGCGGGCGGACCACGGATCATCACCGAGGTCTGGCAGACGATCTCGAACGTCATCGATTTCGGCACCTCGATCGGCGCGGCAGTCGCGCGGCCGCGCTTCCACCATCAGCATCTGCCTGACAACGTCGCGATCGAACCCGACTCGATCGATCAAGCGACCGACGCCAAGCTGCGAGCAGCGGGCTACGACGTCCGCCACGCCGCCACGGCGCGCGAGTTCGGCACCGCGAACGCGATCCTTCGCGTCAAGGACGGCTGGGACGGCGCGGCCGATCCACGCGGCGGTGGCGCGGCGGTCGGCGACTGAACGCGCTAGCATCGGAGCCATGGCGATTTCGTCGAAGGATTCGAAGAACGATCCGACCGACACCGGCATCCTGTTGCCTCCGGACAAGAAGCTGCCCGTCCCGAAGTCGCGCATCAGCGAGCCGAGCCTCCGCGGCACGAGCGGCGGCGGGGCGCTAGCGAACAAGACGATCGCGCTGGTCGCGGGTGGCGCGCTCGTGTTCGGCGGCATCGTCGGCTTCCTTCTTCGCCCACGGTTCGTCAAGGACGAGCGGATCGGCAAGCTCGAGACCAACCTCGCCGAGTCGCGCAAGGCCCAGGTCGCTGACCGCGATCGCGCGGCCACCGCCGAGAGCCAGCTCAAGGTCGCGGCCGCATCGAAGTTCGATCTCGAGACGCAGCTCGAGACGGCGAAGAAGGCCCAGACCCAGCTCGCCGACAAGGCCGCCGACGCCGAGAAGAAGGCGAAAGAAGTCGACGCGGCGCAGACCAAGCTCAAGGCTGCGATCGACAAGAGCTCCGGCTCGGTCTCGACCGAGGGTGACGAGATCCGCCTCCAGCTGATCGACAAGGTCCTGTTCAAGGTCGGCGACGACCAGCTCACCGACCGGGGCAAGGCGGTTCTCGGCAAGGTCGGCAAGGCGCTCGCCGATCTACCCGACAAGCAGATCTGGGTGCAGGGCCACACCGACGACTCGCCGATCGTCGTCGCGCCCGCGCCCAAGAAAGCTCCCAGAGGAACCCCACCGCCCGCGGTCCGCTTCATGACCAACTGGGAGCTGTCGGCCGCGCGCGCGCTGACCGTCGTCCACTACCTCCAGGACACGGCCAAGATCGATCCCTCGCGCCTCGCAGCACTCGCCTTTGGCCAGTACCGCCCCGTCTCGCGCTCCAACAAGGCCGTAAACCGTCGCATCGAGATCGTGCTCTACCCGCACCGCGCCGTGATCAAGCGCTGACGTGGTGCGACTCCGCGGCGCCGGCAACCGTCCGGATCGGGGTGATGCGCTTTACGTTTCGCCGCCGCGACAAGGTCACCCGCCAGTTGATCCGCGACCGCGAGCGCCGGGCTGTTCTCGAAGTCGGTGGCTCGCGCGACCGTCCGTTTCACATCGCGTCGGCCTCCGTCGTCGATGTCCGCGTTCGCAACCTCCTGTGTCCGCAGTGCCAGAGTGACTACAAGCTCACGGATCACCGGGCGCCAGGGCAGGGCTTGCGCCAGGCCACGGTGATCTGCAACCAGTGCGGCATCTCGCGCGACCTGTGGTTCAAGGTCATCACGCGCGATCCGAACTGACGCAGCGAAGACGAAGCTCGATCGCCAGGGTCGCGTCGCGGTCGTCGATTGTTCCGCGGGATGATTTCTCCTGGCCGAAGCACTTGCTCTCAGGCCACCCGGGCTGCCGTCGCACAGGTCAGCCACGTGGCCGGTACGAGCTGCTGACCCGGCGAAGAACCTCTAGCCAATCTGCATGACGAACCCGGCTGCGGCGAGCTGCTGCTGTGTCGGCACCGACGCTGCGCGGCGGCCTCCGATCCGCGAGGCCCACTCGCTCCACACCTTGGCGCTCGCCTCGACCACGCGGCCCTCGATGACGGCGGTTGCCGCGACCCAGCCAGACGCGACGAGTCCGGTGTAGCGCTCGGCGAGCGTTGGGTCATCGGCGATCACGCCGAGCATGTGCTCGAACACGCGCCGCTCGCTCGCATCGAAGGCGGATGCGATGGCGTCGATCATCACGCGCACGTCGCGTGCGCTGAACGCATTGCGCCGGCGCAGCCGCTGCTGCGTCTCCAGCGCGAGTGAGCGAACCGCTGCCGCATCGAGCCCATGGGGCGGCGAGATTTCGGGAGAACCGATCGCGCCGATCGAGTTGGAGGCAGCGCGCTCGACGCGTGCGATGACGTCGGCACCGAAGCTGCGACGAACGCCGCCGACCACGGCGCCGACCACGTTGCCGATCGCGAGGCCGGCGAGGGTCTCGATCAAGCGGTCGATGGTGCGCGCGGCGAGATCGACGTTGTAGGTGACGGGCTCGATCAGCACGAGGCTAGTGACCGCGCGATCGAGATGGCTCGAGGTTGCGGTCAGGTAGTCATCGATCGATGAGCGTGCAGGGCGGCGGGCGAGCTGGGTCATGAGGGCCGCTATCGGCCGGGCCTCGCCGCGGTTGCGTGACCTGAGGGCGTTCCCGGCGGCAGGGTCAGCGGGCTGGCTGGCCGCGCCATGAATGACGGCCGCGTACTTGCACGCGAGGTCGGGAACTTCTGCGCGTATCCACCCAAATCCGACGGGGCACGATCGAGGACTGGCTGCCGCGAACGAGTACAATACGGGCGTGGTGAGCTCAGCAACGCAGATGCAGAGCCCGGATGCGATCGCCGAGCTGGCATCGATCTGGAAGCGGTACGAGGGCGATCAAGATGGCGCCCTGCGCGCGATCACCGAGACCGCGGCGAAGGCGCTGAAGACCGCGCGCGCCAGCGTGTGGCTGCTCAACGAGGAGCAGACCGAGCTGACGTGCGTCGATCTGTACGAGGCCGCGGAGCAGCGGCACACGACGGGCACGGTGCTGCGTGCAACGGACTTTCCCGAGTACTTCAAGTCGCTGCTGTCGGAGGAGACGATCGCCGCAGATGATGCGCACACGCACCCGAGCACGGCGGAGTTCTCTACGGTGTACCTCGCGCCGCTCGGGATCGGCTCGATGCTCGATGCGCCGATCCGGACCGGCTTGCGGCTGGTCGGCGTGCTCTGCCACGAGCACATCGGCCCGGCGCGGGCGTGGGGCGTCGGCGAGTGCAAGGACGCCGCGTTCCTCGCGAGTCTCGCCAGCCTGACGCTCGAGCTGCGGAGCCGCGCCAAGCGCGAGGCGTTGCTCGAGGCGACGCTGCAGTCCACCGGCGAGGGCATCCTCGCGTGGGAGGGCGACAAGGTGCTCGCCTTCAACCAGCGCTTTCTCGACATGTGGCAGCTCGATGCGAAGGCGATGCGATCATTCAACGCGGTCCGTAACTACATGACCGGCAAGTCGGGCCTCAGCGGCTTCATCGGCGACGCGAACGACGCGTTCGCCGAGGCCGACGCAGAGAGCGTCGAGGTGATCGAGCTCGATGACGGTCGCGTGTTCGAGCGCTCGAATCGGCCGCAGCTGATGGGGAAAGAGGTCGTCGGCCGCGTGTGGAGCTACCGCGATGTCACGCGAGAGAGGCGGGACAAGGCCACGCTGATCGCCAGCGAAGCGAAGATGCGCGACCTCGCAATTCGCGACGGCCTGACCGGGTTGTTCAACCGCCGGTACATCCTCGAGCTGCTCACCGACTCGATCTCGCATGCGCTCGCGGCAGGTGAGCGGCTGTGCATCGGGCTCGTCGATCTCGACTTCTTCAAGAAGATCAACGACGAGCACGGGCACCTCGTCGGAGATGCAGTGCTGCGCGATTTCTCGAAGCAGATGAGCCAGCGGTTTCGCGCGAGCGATTACCTCGGGCGCTACGGTGGCGAGGAGTTCCTCGTCGTGTTGCGGACCGCGAACACAGAAGCCGCGCATCGCACGTTCGAAGCGTTTCGGTCCGGGTTCAATGACCGCGAGTTCGGCGACCTGCCGAAGTATTCGTTCAGCGCAGGAATCTCCGAGCTCGGGATCGACGGCAACGATGCGATCGAGCTGTTGTCGCGCGCCGATCTGCGGCTCTACGAGGCGAAGCGCCTCGGCCGTGACCTCACGGTCTCGGTCTCGACCTAGCGCTGCTTCTCGACGAAATTCACGAGGTCGACATCGGCGACACCGGTGAGCGTCTCGGTGTCGGAGTCGGTGCCGTCGACGGTGGCATCGCGAGTGAACACGAGGAGCGGAATCTCGTCGAGCTCCTTGGCGGCACGGAGATCGCGGACGAC
>JAYUYE010000430.1:0-4459 GCA_043752985.1 Myxococcales bacterium | reverse complement strand
GCCCGACACAGGTCGCGACCCCGCCGCCCCACTGACAGGCATGCGCCTCGCCGATCGTGATGCCCGCGAATGGCGACACGGTCATCGGGATCGGGATCGCCGCCGGCCGACCTTCGAGCGTCGAGTCGCCGAGCTGGCCCTGGTGATTTCGCCCCCAGCAGTAGACCTCCGTGGCGGTCGCAGCGCACGCCGTGCCGAATCTCACGGTGAGCTGCGTGAACGCGAGGTCTGGGATCGCCACGCGCACCGGGACTCTCGACAATCCCGTGGTACCGCGCCCGAGCTGACCGTACTGGTTCTGCCCCCAGCACCATGCGCGACCGCCCGCGACCGCGCAGGTGTGACGGGCTCCCTTCGCGATCTGCGTTGCGTTCGCGATCCGCGCGCGGACCGGCGCGGGACGCAGCGCGAGGCTGCCGTCGCCGAGGCTCCCGGTCTCCCCGAGACCCCAGCACTCGACGGCGCCGGAGGCGAGGAGTGTGCAGCCATCGTGCGCACCGAGGCTGATCTGCGTCGCGTTCGTCACGATCGGAGCACTCGGGGTCAGCGCGGACGCGAAGTCTCCGGTGCCGAGCGAGCCGTACTCGCCGAACCCGAAGCACCGGACCGCGCCTTGATCGAGCGCGCAGCTCAGCGAACCACCACCCGCGAGCAGCTCCGGCGCCGCGAGCGAAGGCACGCTGACCTTGGCTTCCGTGGACCCACCCGTGCCGCTGAGCCGACCGTCGCCGTTGCGCCCCCAGCACAAGGGGGCGCCGGTCACATCGAGTCCGCACGTGTGCTGATGACCGAGCGAGAGCTGTCGCCATCCGGCGGTGTTCGAGACGAGGATCGGCACCGACGAGCTCGCGAGCACTCTGTCGGCGAGCTGACGGAACGCGTTACTGCCCCAGCACATCACCGCGCCGTCGGACGCGCGACGCACGCACGCATGACGCATTCCGACCTGCAGATCGATCGCCGTCTCCGCGCCGAGCAAGACGGTGAACGGGCCGCCCGAACCCGTGCCACCATTGCCGAGCTTGCCCGCCTGATTGCTGCCCCAGCACTGCACGCGACCATCGCCGAGCCGCGCGCACGCGAACTGTCCTCCGATGCCGACCTGCACGGCGGGTCCGGCGAGACTCACGCGCACGGGCATGTTGATCACACCGTCGGGGAGCGACGAGACCTCGCTCTTCCCGTTGGCGCCCCAGCACCAGACATCACCGCGCAGATCAATCGCGCACGAGGACAGGCGGCCGGCTGCGACCTGAGCCACGCACGCCGGTGGCAGCACGGCCGCGTCGTCGACCGGGGCAAACCCGATCCGCCCGCATCCCAGGAGCGCGAGCAGCCACCACGGTCGCATCGACCTCATGCTCGCATGACGCCGTGGCGGAGTGCGAGGTGGCCGAACGCTGCGACGACGAGCGCGTGATCGATCTCGCCGCTCACGATCTTGGCCTGAACCTCCGCCAGGGTCGCGGTCTCGACCGCGATGTGCTCGCCGTCATCAAGATCGAGCTCGTGCGTGAGGACCACGTTCTTCGCGAGCACCGTGTACAGGCGGTTGGTCTGGATCGCCGGGTTCGGAGACACGTCGCCGATCAGCTCGTACGTCCCTCCCGTGTAGCCGGTCTCCTCGACGAGCTCGCGCGCACCGGCAGCGATCGGCTGTTCGTCGCCATCGATCATGCCGCCGGGGATCTCGAGGCACACGGAGCTCGAGCCGGCGCGGTACTGGCGCACGAGAACGACCCGGTCGTCCGTGGTCAGGGCGATCACGTTGACCCAGTTGACCGACTCGATCAGCGAAAACCGCTTCGGCGCGCCGGTTCGCGGGTTCGTGGCCTCGACGAACGACGTCTTGAACACCCGGTAGTCGTGGCCGGGCAGGCGCGCGCCGAGGCGCCAGGCGAGATCATCGGACATTCCGTGCAGTGTCAGCTTTTATCGTCGAGACGCGAGCCGGCGGACATACTTTCGGCCACTCGCAATTCGTGCTGGAACCCCCGGCGGGAACCGGTGAGATTGATGCCCATGTCGTTCCGCATCGCACTCGTGGTGACCGCTGTACTCGGCACGGGCGCCGCGGCCGCGGGTGGCTTCGGCATCCCAGAGGTCGGCGTGCGCCGGACGGGGATGGCCTCGATCATCGGCCGGCCCGACGACGCGTCCGCGATCTATCACAACCCCGCCGGGCTGATCCTGCAGCCCGGGTGGACCGTGTACGCGTCGATGGGTATCGCGATGATCGACACCGAGTTCGAGCTCTCGCCGTGGGACCAGAGCGATCGGTTTCTCGGGACGCAGGCGAATTCCACGACCGGCTACTACGACCCTGTCAAGCCGAGCCGCGCGCTCGGCGTCATTCCGATGATCGCGGTCACCGGCGAGATCATGCCGGGCAAGCTCGTGATGGGCGCGGCGGTCTACGTCGGCAACGCGCAGGGCGCGGCGTTCGAGGAGAGCGCGGTCACGCACTACCACTTGATCGACGGCTACGTCGTCGCGCCGCAGGCCGTGCTGTCTGCGGCCTACAAGCTCAACGAGCAGATCACGGTCGGCGCGTCGGTCGGCATCATTCATCTGCGCGTGCACGGCAAGCGCTACGTGTTCCCGATCATCAACGGCACGGACCTCTCCGGCTACGCCGGCACCAAGCCGGAGCTGATCCTCGATGGCAAGGGCTGGGCTCCGACCTGGATGGTCGCCGCCTTCGGTCGCCCGCACCCGAAGGTCACGTGGGGCGCGACCGTCACGGGTCGCGTCGATGCCGAGATCTCGGGACCTGTGCAGATCACGTTCTCCGACGATGCGAGCGTGCCCGGCGACATGCTGATCGGGACCCAGGTCACCACGCAGCTCTTGCCGTGGGCGTTCATGGCGGGCACGAATGTCGATGTTCATCCGAACGTCGAGATCGGCGGCGAATTTCGCTACTGGCTGTACCGCCAGTACAAGAAGCAGCTCACCGAGGTCAGCGGCATCGCGATCGTCGACAAGCTCGAGACGATCAAGAACTACGAGGACTCCTGGGAGATCTCCGGAGGGGTCCGCGTCCATGACCTCGCGTTCGCACCAAAGCTCGATCTGATGGCGGGCGCCCAGTACGACAAGTCGCCAGCACCGCCACAGACTGTCACGCTCGACCAGCCGAGCTTCTCGCACCCGGGGGCGCACGTCGGTTTGCGCTACCAGCTCGGCCGGTTCCGGCTCGGCGCGAGCTACGTCCACTACTGGTATCGGATCCCGGTGATCACGGACTCGACGACGTCTCCGCCGTCGAACATCCGCGGTAGCGGATCGAACAACATCGTCACGTTCTCCGTCGAGGCCAAACTATGACCACCATCCCCAAGCAAGGCCGCGCTGCGGCGGACATCCTCGCCGAGCTCGAGCAGCGCAAGGCCGGTGACACGAAGTGGCGCGAGGGCCGCGTGTTCTCGCTCGTCTATCACGTGCCCGGGACCGCCGGTGAAGCGCACGAGCAGCTGATGCAGCGCGCGCACGCGCTGTACGCGAGCACCAACCTCCTCAATCCGATGGCGTTCGGCAGCCTGAAGAAGATGGAGACCGAGATCATCGAGATGACCGGCGCGTTGTTCAATTGCCCAGGTGCCGTGGGTACGGTGACCTCCGGTGGGACCGAGTCGATCCTGGTTGCCGTCGCCGCGTATCGCGATCGCGCGCGCCGCAAGCGGCCGTGGATCCGCAACCCCGAGCTCGTCGTGCCGCAGACAATTCATCCGGCGTTCGACAAGGCGGCGCACTACTTCGGCATCAAGCTCGTCAAGGTGCCCGTCGGTCCCGACTTCCGCGTCGACGTTCGCGCGATGGCCGGGAAGATCACGCGCAACACGATCGGCCTCGTCGCTTCGGCGCCGCAGTATCCTCATGGCGTCGTCGATCCGATCACCGAGATCGGTGCGCTCGCGCAGAAGACGAAGCTCCCGCTCCACGTCGATGCATGTGTTGGTGGGTTCGTGCTGCCGTGGATCGAGCGGCTTGGCCGCGCCGTGCCGCCGTGGGACTTCCGGGTCGCCGGCGTGACGTCGATCAGCGCCGACCTTCACAAGTTCGGCTACGCCGCGAAGGGCGCGTCGGTGCTGGTGTGGCGCTCGATCGAGAACATGCGCCATCAGATCTTCGTCGCGACCGACTTTCCCGGCGGCATCTACGCCTCGCCGACGCTGCTCGGCACGCGACCGGGTGGACCGATCGCCGCCGCGTGGGCCGCGCTGACCTCGTTCGGTCAGGAGGGCTACATCGCACTCGCGAAGCAGGCGATCGACGCGGCCGACCGGCTGCGGAGTGGGATCGCAGCGATTCCCGGGCTCGCTCTGATCGCCAAGGGCGATGCGACGATCGTGACGTTTGGAACGGCAGCTTCGGTCGAAGGCGCGACGGATCGCTCGCTGATCCCGTCGCTCCTGCGCCGGGTGCGCGGTACTGGCGGCGAGGAGATCTACGCGAT
>JAYUYE010000429.1:0-10612 GCA_043752985.1 Myxococcales bacterium | reverse complement strand
GAGGACGAGGAACTCTCGGAGGACGAGTCTGAGGTGGCGGTGGTTCCAACCGCCCACCCCCGCATCTATCTGACGCCGAACCGCGCACGCCTCACCGCTGCACTCACCAGCAACACCGCTGCCGCGTCGCGGTTTCGCACCATCGTCGACAGCTGGTACGCGGGGACGACGGTCTGGGGCTTCGAGGCCTGGAACGGTGCGCTGCTGTCGCAGCTGAGCGGCAACGCGAAGTACTGCACCAAGTCGATCGGCCTGGTCGAGGCGCAGGTCGTCGCAGCCGAAACGAACATCCGAGCGGGCCTCGCGCCCACCGTGGCTCGGGACCACTACCTGCACACCGGCGAGCTGATCGGCGATCTCGCGCTGGTCTATGACTGGTGCTTCACCCAGGTCACCGCGGCGCAGCGCACGCGGTGGATTGCCTACGCGAACCAGACGATCTCCAACATCTGGAACAACACGACCGCGAAGTGGGGCACGAAGGCCTTCCCGTGGTCCGGCTGGTCGGTGAGCAACCCGTCGAACAACTACTACTACTCGTTCCTTCGCGGCACGATGCTGCTCGGCCTCGCGACCCGCGGTGAGAACCCGCAGGCCGATGCATTGCTGACCAAGTTCCGCGACGCAAAGATCATGACCGAGCTCGTTCCGACGTTCAACGCGGACCTCGTCGGCGGCGGATCGCGCGAGGGCACCGGCTACGGCGTCTCCATGCGCAAGCTGTTCGAGCTTTACGACTTCTGGAAGGCCACCACGGGTGAGCAGCTGTCCACCACGTCGGGCCACGCGCGGCAGTCGATGCTCGCGATGATCCACCAGATCGTTCCCACGCTCGACAAGGTCACGCCGACCGGTGATCACACGCGCGATCGCGCCGCCGAGCTGTTCGATTACCACCGCGACTACCTGCAGCTGCTCATGCAGCTCTATCCGTCGGACACACTCACGAAGCGTGCGAAGGCGCTGCTCGCGGGCTCGAGCGTCACGAGGATGAGCCAGTCGTTCATGGCCGCGCAGGACTTTCTCTACGACAGCCCGGCGGTCGTCGCGCAGCCGCTCGACGGTCTCAACACCACCTACTACGCGCGCGGCATCGGCGAGGTCTACGCGCGCTCCGGCTGGGATAAGAACGCGACGTGGGTGACCATGAAGGGCGGCGCGTACACCGAGTCCCATGCGCACCAGGATCAGGGCTCGCTCATGGTCTACAAGGGCGGCTGGCTCATCCACGACGCGAACACGCACTCGAAGTCCGGTCTCTCCCAGGCGACCACCGCCCACAGCGTCGTGCGCATCGACAGCGCAGGCTCGCCGGTCAAGCAGATCGTCAACACGTTCTCGAAGATGCAGACCCTGAAGAAGGGCGCGAACTACGTGTACCTGTCGGCCGACCTCACGCCGTCCTACAAGGGCAACGCTGCGGTCCAGAAGGTCCAGCGCGACCTGTTGTTCGTGCAGCCAAACATCATCATCGTGTTCGACCGCGTGCAGACCCCGGGCTCGACGACGCAAACCTGGCAGCTGCCGTCGCCCGTCGCTCCGGTGATCAGCGGCAACACCGCGACGTTCAGCAACGCCGGCCACAGCCTCAAGGTCGAGCGCATCAGCCCGGCCGCGGCGACGGCCTCGGTCTACAACTACACATCGACGACCGACTACACCGCGGGTTTCCGCTACGACGCGCGGGTCACCGGTGGTGACAATCGCTTCCTCCACGTCATGGGTGTCGATGGCGCCGTGTCCTCGGCGGCGGCGGCGGGCGCGACCGGCGTCACCGTCAACGTCGCCGGCGGCGGTCAGGTCGCTGTGACCTTCAATCGTGACACCGCGGGCGCGACGGTCACGATCAATGGCGCCACGACCACCATCGGAGCAACGGTCGACGTGCTCGCGGAGTGATTCGCGGCTCCGGGAAGCTCGCGCGCGCAGCCGGGCGCGAGCAAATCGGCTACCGTGCACGAGAGACGATGCGCAGCCTCGATGACCAGTCCGAGCTCACGGCGCGCGAGCAAGACCTCGCTGACCGTGAGGTGAAGGTCTGCGCGCGCGAGGAAGCCCTGATCCGTCGCGAGGAGACCCTGCGTGGTCGGATCGACGTCGAGGACGCGCGCCTCGCTCGTGAGCGGACATTGCTGCCGCAGCTGCGCGACGCGAACGAGTTTCTGGTCCTGGCAACGCTCCGTGCGGACGAGCTCGCGGAGAAGCTCGCCGCGAGTCTCGTGATCGAGGCGGAAGGTCGCCGCCGTGCGGAGGCGTTGAGCGAGGAGCTTCAGCAAAAAGACGAGGCGCTGCGCGCGAGCGAGAGTCAGTTTCAGACGCTCGCAAACACCATTCCAATGCTCGCGTGGTACGCGGCCCCCGACGGCGACATCGCCTGGTTCAACCAGGGCTGGTACGACTACACCGGCACGGTCTTCGACGAGCTGGCCGGGTGGAAGTGGGAGTCCGTTCACGAGCCAGCGGATCTACCGAGGGTCCTGAAGGGGTGGAGAGCAGCGCTTGCCAGTGGTGAGCCGTGGGAGGACGTGTTTCGTTTGCGCCGGGCCGACGGTGAATTTCGTTGGTTCCTTGCACGTGCGCTCCCACTTCGCGATCCAGACGGCCGCATCGTGCGGTGGTTCGGGACCACCGTCGATATCAACGATCAGAAGCGCGCCGAAGCGGCGAAGGATGAGTTCCTCGCGATGCTCGGGCACGAGCTCCGCAATCCACTCGCGCCGATCCTGACCGTGCTCGAGGTGATGCGGCTGCGAGCACCGACGAGCTTCATCGAGGAGCGCGCTCTGATGGAGCGGCAGGTGCGGCATCTGGTGCGACTCGTCGACGACCTCCTCGACGTCTCGCGCATCGCCACCGGGAAGATCGAGCTGCGACGGGAGAGGATCGAGATGGCCGACGTCGTTGCACGAGCCGTCGAGATCGTGAGTCCTCTCCTCGAGAGCAAGGCGCACGAGTTGATCCTGAACGTCGCGCCAGCGGGCCTGGTGGTCGAGGGCGATGCGATTCGCCTGGCGCAGCTGGTGGGGAATCTCTTGATGAATGCCGCCGCGTACACGCCCGAGCGCGGCCGTATCGTCGTGGCCTGCGAGCGGCGCGGTTCGCTCGTGGCGCTCAGTGTTCGCGACTCCGGAATTGGCATCTCTGCGGAGATGCTGCCCCGCGTCTTTGACCTGTTCGCGCAAGAACGTCAGACCACCGATCGAACCGTCGGTGGGCTGGGGCTTGGGCTGGCGATTGCTCGGAGCGTCGTCACTCTGCACGGCGGGACCGTGACCGCGCGCAGTGAGGGACTCGGGCGCGGCAGCGAGTTCACGATCGAATTGCCGGCGTCGAATGCAGAACCCGGCAGCGCCCCGACGACCGGACACGATCGCGACGCGGTCGCCTTCGAGCGTAAGAGGGTGCTCGTCGTCGACGACAATCGTGATTTCACGCGTGCCCTGAACCACATCCTCACGCTGCTTGGCCACGAGGTGCGCACTGCCAACGACGGTCCGTCTGCGCTGGCGCTCGCCAAGCAGGCGATTCCCGAGGTCGTGCTCCTCGACATTGGCCTTCCCGGGATGGATGGCTACGAGGTCGCGAGGCGACTGCACGCTCTGGTCGCGCCTGCCGCGCTTCCGATCATCGCGATCTCGGGGTACGGGCAAGACACCGACCGGCAGCGATCCCGGGAGGCCGGGTTCGCGTGCCATCTGGTCAAGCCTGTCGACGTCGAGGTGCTGGCGGAGAGTATTCGGGAAGTCACCCACCAGGGCTGACAATGCGATATTCTCGCATCAAACCACCTCTTCCCTCACCGTGGGTCACGAACTGCCAGCGGGCTACCGCGGGACCGTGCGCCAAGGTGTCGTTGAGGTAGGCTAGATGGGCATGGGGGCACGCACAATCCACGTCGATGATCACCCGCTGTACTGCACCGGGCTCAGGACCGTGCTCAGCGCGGAACCCGAGCTCGAGCTCGTGGGCGAGGTCTACAGCGCCGCAGCCGCGCTCGAGCTCGCACGCAGAGTGCGGATCGACGTGGCTCTCATCGACGTCGTCCTCCCGGCAAGCGACGGGATCGCATTGACGGCGGCGCTCCGCGAGCTGCAGCCGAGCTGCAAGGTTGTCGGGTTGTCGATGATCGACGAGCCGGTTCGCATCGCGCAGATGTTTCGCGCCGGGGCATCCGGCTACGCGCTGAAGTCTCAGCCGCCGGGCGAGCTCCTCGCCGCGATCCGGATGGTGCTCGCCGGGCTCGAGTATCTACCCGCTTCGATCTCGAGCGAGCAGGTCGAACGCCACCGTCGCTCGGAAGAGTCCTCGCCGGCGCGCCTCACTCCGCGCGAGCGCGAGGTGTTCGTGTGCTTGATCCATGGCCAGTCCAATCGGGAGATCGCGGCGACCCTGTTCATCTCCCGCCGGACCGTCGAAGCGCACCGCCTGCACATTCATTCAAAGCTCAACGCTCGCTCGCTCATCGATCTTGTCGCCGTCGCGAAGCGCTACGGAATTTCTTGACCGACCCGAGCGCGGAGCTCGCCGAGGCGCGACTCGCGCTGGTTCACAGAGATCGGTTGATCGCGCGCATCGCGCACGAGCTCCGCAGTCCGGTGGCGACGCTGCTGCTGTGGGAGACGATCCTGCGGGGTACTCTGGACGATGAGGTGCGCGGACAAGCGCTCGACGCGATCCGCCGCTGCGCGCAGTCCCAGGAGTCGCTGGTCTCCGGCATGCTCGACCTCGCGCGGTTGCTCGCCGGCGCGCTCGAGCTCGATCGGCGCCCGCTCGCGATCGGCGAGGCGGTCGTCGATGCGCTCGGCAGGGTCGCTGCACGGGCGGCTGACAAACAGGTGAGCATCGAGCGTCGGGACGGCGGCGAGCTGGAGCTGGTGTCCGCAGACCAGGCACGGCTCCGCCAGATCCTGTCGAGCTTGCTGTCGAGTGTCGTGGACCGTGCCGAGCCGGGGAGCCGCATCGTCGTGTCGGTTCGGCGCGCAGCCGCGTCGATCGTGATCGACGTGACCGCAGATGACGGAGCCACGGCGACCGCCCCGACCCTCGGCGACGACGCTCCCGGCGGGATCGAGCTCGCCCTCGCGCGCGAGCTGGCGGTCCTCCACGGCGGCACGTTTGTCACGAGCCGGAGCGGCGACATACCGTCGGCACGGTGCACGTTGCCCACTGCCTCCTGAGCGTCGATTCCAGCGGGCAAATATTTTTCCGGATCGTCATTGCAGTTTCAGCAACACGCTGTCCGATTGCGTAGTACCCCGCATATCGCGCGCGTCGACGAACCGCTATCAAATGATGATGCGAACGCCGACCGCGCTGCCGCTATGTGACGGAGTCGTCGAGCACGTGACCAGCTCTCCGCTCACGCCTCGGTTCGCGATCGGGACGCAAGACCTCACTCCGTCATGTGACGTCGCCCTCGACACGGTGCGGAGCGAGGACGTGGCGTGCATCGTCCATGATCTCAAGAGCCCGCTCGCGACCATCGCGATCGCGCTCTCGGTGCTGGAGAGCCAGATACCGAATGAGATCTCGCGCCGGGCGCTCAACGCGATCCGCTCGAGCGTGGGCTACATGGATCGGCTCGTCCACGACGTGCTCGATTGCACTCACGAAGGGATCGAGGTGCTCGATCGGGAGGTGGTCGAGCTCGGGAGCTTGCTCACGGACGTGGTCGCGCGGCTCGACCTGCAACCGGAGCGCGCCCGGATCATCCTCGAGGTTCGCGACCGCGCCTCCGTTCGCGTCGATGTGACGCGGATCGAGCGGGTCGTCATGAACCTCGTGAGCAACGCGCTCGCCTATTCGCCGGCGACGTCGCGGGTCGTGGTCCGGCTCGAACAGCGGGACGGGCGCGCCTGCGTCTCCGTGATCGACCGTGGTCAGGGGTTGCATCCCGACGACGTGCGCACGATCTTCGATCGCTATCGCCGCGGGCGCGCTGGCGCCCGCATCGAGGGCAGTGGTCTCGGGCTCTTTGCGAGCCGCAAGCTCGTGGAGCTGCATGCCGGCCGGATCGGCGTGGAGTCGGTGGAAGGGTGTGGCGCCCGGTTCTACTTCGAGCTCCCGGTCGATCGGCGTACGTAGCTCTACGCGCGGCCCACCCGCGCCCACGCCCGCGTCGACCGAGGCCACGGCGCACCGTTCATCGAGCAGCGCGAAGCGGCCTGCGGGTGGCTCGGAATGCGACGGCCACGTCCAGCTCGTCTTGGCTGCGACAGTACGCGTTCACAACACATCGCAATCGGTCTTGCGCGACGAACTTCGACAGCGCTTCGCTTGGGTGTGGCCAGGACCGGCACATCGATTGCGTACCCGAGAATCGTGGACACGTGGTGGTTGCACGATTGCCCCGGGCTGCCGAAACGAAGATGCAACTCCTCGGTCCATGCGACGACGTCTGCAACTCTGTGAGCGAGGCGGTATGGACAAAAAGCCGAGACACGACCAGCTCGAAACGACGCCGGCGCACGCCCCTGCACGGCGGCGGCGATCTCGACCTCCCGAGCTCGCGCTCGGGACCCGCGAGCAGAGCGTGGCGAACCGAGAGACCTCGGTCGGCGCGCGCGAACGTGCGACCGGGGAGCACGACGCCGTCGTCTCCGAGCGCGAGGAGATCGTTGATCATCGCGAGGAGCTGATCGATCTCCGAGAGGCGGCGCTGGATGCCCGCAGCACCGGGGATGCGGAGATGCCCGAGCGCGTGAACCTCCTGGCCCAGATGCGGGCGGCGAACGAGCGTCTCGTCGTCGCAACGGTTCGCGCCGACGAGCTGGCGGAGGAAGCCATTGCCGCACGCGCCGTCGTCGCCGAGATCGCGGCGACCGAGGCCGAACGACGCAAGCGCGCAGAGGAGCTGGCGGAGCGGCTCATGGCGAGCGAGGACGCCTTGCGCGCGAGCGAGGCCCAGCTCCTGACACTCGCGAACACCGTCCCCATGCTGGCCTGGTACGCGAATCCGGACGGCAGCATCGCCTGGCACAACGAGCGCTGGTACGAGTACGCCGGCACCGCGTTCGAGGACACGGCGGGGTGGAAGTGGGTGGACATCCTCGACCCGGCGGATCAGCAGCGCGTCATCGCGCGCTGGCGCTCTTCCGTGGCCAGCGGCGAGCCATGGGAGGACGTGTTTCGGCTGCGCCGCCACGATGGCGCGCTGCGCTGGTTTCTGGCGCGCGCGCTCCCGCTTCGCGACGAGCTCGGTCGGATCGAGCGGTGGTTCGGGACCAGCGTCGACATCGACGACCAGAAGCACGCGGAGGCCCAGGCGCTGGCGAGCGATCACGCGAAGGACGAGTTCCTCGCGATGCTCGGTCACGAGCTACGCAATCCGCTGGCACCGATCCTGATGACTCTGGACCTGATGGAGATGCGTGACCCGACGGTGTTCGTCCGCGAGCGCACCATCATTCATGATCAAGTCAAACACCTGGTGCGCCTGGTCGACGACCTGCTCGATATTTCGCGGATCACGGGAGGCAAGATCGAGCTCCAGTGCGAGCCAACCGAGCTGGCAGGAATCGTCGCTCGAGCGGTCGAGATGGTGCGCCCGCTGGTCGAGCAGAAGGCTCACCACCTGAGCGTGGACATCGCGGAGCACGGCTTGAGCGTCGACGGTGATCCGATCCGCCTCACCCAGGCGATCGGCAACTTGATCGCAAATGCCGCGAAGTACACGCCCGCACGCGGATCGATCCGGGTGACCGCCCAGCGCCGCGGAGCGAAGATCGCGTTGCAGGTCCGCGACACGGGCATCGGGATCTCCGCCGAGATGCTGCCTCGAGTGTTTGACGTGTTCGCGCAGGAGCACCAGGCACTCGCGCGGTCGGAGGGAGGGCTCGGCCTCGGACTCACCATCGTCCAGCGCCTCGTCGAGATGCACGGTGGAACGGTCCGCGCGGCGAGCGACGGCGTCGGTCACGGTAGCGAGTTCACGATCGAGCTGCCGATGTCGGTGCGCCCCGTCCGAGCGGAGCCCACCACGCCGGCCCGGACCGCGCCCGAACCGCTGGGACTCAAGATCCTCGTTGTCGACGACAATCCGTATGCCGCCGAGCCGATCGCCGAGATGTTGAATAGGTTGTTCGTCTGCGAGGTCCGGATCGCGCGCGACGGCCCTTCGGCGCTCGCCGTCGCCCAGGACTTCGCCCCTGACCTCGCTCTTCTCGACATCGGGCTCCCCGGCATGGACGGCTACGAGCTGGCCAGCCGTTTGCGTTCGGTGCGCTCGCCGCACGTGATCGGGTTCATCGCGATCACGGGCTACAGTCAGCCGGCCGACGTTCGCCAGACGCGTCAAGCGGGCTTCGACCAGCACCTCGTGAAGCCGGTGACGACCGCCACGCTGCGAGATAGCGTCCTGGCGATGGCCAGTCTCCTGCCGCACGCCGGCTAGCCTTCTACCCCATCTGGTAGCAAACTCCGCCGAGTCCATGACAGCCGGCGGCCCCATCGACCTCGCGCGCGCCCCTCACGAGCGAGCGGCGTTCGCTGCGGGTGGCGCGATGGGAGCAGTCATTCGATCGATCGATTGGTCGACGACCACCCTCGGTCCGATCGAGTCGTGGCCGGCCGCGCTGCGGACGACGGTGAGCCTCGCACTCAGCTCCACGTGTCCGATCTCGATCGTGTGGGGAGAGGGTCACGCCCAGATCTACAACGACGGTTACTGGCCGATCTGCGGAGCCAAGCACCCGTTCTCGATGGGCCAGGACTTCCGTACATGCTGGGCGTCGGCGTTTCCGATCATCGGGGCGGCGTACGACCGAGCTTGGTCGGGTGAGGCTGACTATCTCGAGAACCGGCGGATGTTCATCGACCGCAATGGATTCCTCGAGGAGGCGTTCTTCACGTTCTCCTTCAGCCCGATTTTTGACGAGGCCGGTCAGGTCGCCGGCCTGTTCCACCCGATCACCGAGACCACGGTGCAGATGCTGAGCGAGCGGCGCATTCGCTGCATTCGCGACCTGGCTGCGCATGCCGGAAAAGCCAAGCAGGTCGCCGAGGCGTGCGCTCTCGCCGCGACAACGCTCGCGGCGTTTGACCTGGATCTCCCGTTTGTGCGGCTGTATCGGCTAGCGGCCGACGGTCGGAGCCTCGCGCTCGAAGCCTCGACAGGGCTGCAGCCCGGCGCCGAGCCGGCGGCGGAGCTCGAGGACATCGGGGCCGATCCAGAACACGGCTGGCCGTTCGCCGCCGCGCTCGGGTCCGACCGTGGCATCGAGGTCGCCGATCTCGAACGCCGATTCGGCGCGCTCGCGTGCGGGCCGTATCCCGAGTCGCCGCGTGCTGCGTTCGTGTTCCCGATCCGGATCGCCGGTGTCGAAAAGCCGTACGGGGTCCTCGTCGCAGGCGTGAGCTCCCGGTTGGCGCTCGATGCCGCATATCGTGACTTCTTCACGCTCCTCGGCAACGCCATCGAAGTCGTGATCGGGAACGCGCGCGCGTACGAGGAGGAGCAAAAGCTCGCCGCGATCGATCACGCGAAGACGACCTTGTTCTCCAATATCAGCCACGAGCTCCGGACTCCGCTCACCCTGCTGCTCGGACCGCTGCAGAGCGCACGGGGCTTGCCGGAACCGGCGTTGAAGGGCGCAGACCTCGAGATCGTACATCGCAACGCCCAGCACCTGCTGAAGCTCGTGAATCAGCTGCTCGATTTTTCGCGGATCGAGGCGCGCGGCGCCGAACCGAACTATCAACCGACGGACCTCGCGGCGCTCACGACCGACCTGGCGAGCGCGTTCCGTTCGGCGATCGAGCACGGCGGGCTCGCTCTGAACGTCGCGTGTCCGCCGCTCTCCCGTCCGATCTTCGTCGATCCGGATATGTGGGAGAAGATCGTGCTCAATCTCCTCTCCAATGCTTTCAAGTTCACGTTCGCGGGATCGATCGATGTCGCGATCGTGGAGTACGAAGATCGCATTCAGCTGAGCGTCCGCGATACCGGGGTGGGAATCGCCGCGGATCAACTGCCAAAGGTCTTCGAGCGGTTCCATCGGATCAAGAGCGCACGCGCTCGCACGCACGAGGGCACGGGCATCGGGCTCGCGCTTGCTCGTGATCTCGTCGGCCTCCACGGCGGTGTGATCGACGTGGTGAGCGAGCTCGATCGCGGGACGACGTTCACCGTGTCGATGCCCCGGACGCACGCAGGGAGCACGCGCGGTGCAGTCGTCTCGGCAACTCAACAGAAGGATGCGTTCGTCGCGGAGGCCGTGCGGTGGCTGCCGACACCGGCCGTCGCCTGGAGCCCTCCGACCGGCACGACGTCATCCGCGGGACGCATCCTGCTCGCGGACTACAACGCCGACATGCGGGACTATCTCCAGCGGCTGCTCGGCGAACGCTGGTCGGTCGATGCGGTGGCGGACGGCGAGCAAGCGCTGACCGCGGCACGCTCGGGGACGGTCGATCTGGTGATCGCCGATGTGATGATGCCGCGGCTGGACGGCTTCGGTCTCCTCGCGGCACTGCGCGCGGATGAGCGGACGGCCGCACTTCCGGTCATCTTGTTGTCGGCGCGCGTCGGTGACGAGGCGATCGCGGAGGGGCTGCGCGCCGGCGCCGCTGACTACATCGTGAAGCCGTTCACCGCCAGCTCCCTGCTCGCGCG
>JAYUYE010000428.1:0-4466 GCA_043752985.1 Myxococcales bacterium | reverse complement strand
TGAACGTCACGAGGATCATCAGCACACCGAGCACCATGATCCCGCCCATGTGAACCATGGCTTCGATCTTCGGGTTCGCGCGCCGCCGCGTGATCATCTCGTAGCCGAGGAACACGAGCCGGCCGCCGTCGAGCGCGGGGATCGGGAGCAGGTTGAACATTCCGAGGTAGACGCTGAGCATCATCACCAGCTCGATGCCGGCGACGAGACTGAAGTCGAACGCGTTCTTGAACTCCTCGGCGATCCGGATCGGTCCCCCCGGATCAGCCTTCTCGGTACCGTCGATGATGCCGTACAGCCCTTTGCCGATCGCTTTCGTCTGCTCGATGGGATAGACGAGCGCGCGGCCCGCCGCATCAAGGACGCCGATGTCGACGATATCCGCCTGCCGGTTGCGGCTGATCCCGAGCAGGTAGGTGGGGTTGCCCTTGGCGTCCTTTGCGGGCTTCGGCGTGACCGAGAGCTCCACGAGCTTGCCGTCGCGCTGGACGGTGATCGCCATGGCCGCGCCCTTCTTCGCGACCACGCGCTCCGTCAGACCGGTGCCCGTGCCGTTCGCGAAGATCTTCGCGCCATCGACTGCGATGATTCGATCGCCAGGCGCGAGCTTGCCCTGCGCGTCATAACCGGGCATCACGTCGACGACGCCGTACCAGCGCTCCGTCGAGTTGACGCCGTGACAGGTGAACAGACCGAACGCGAGGATCACCGCGGACAGATAGTTCGTTGCGGGACCTGCGAGGATCGTCAGGAACCTCTGCCACGCGGGCCGGTTCGGATACGCAGCCTTGTCCTCGGGATCGACCTCCTCGATGAGGTTCATCCCCCGGATCTCGACGAACCCTCCGAACGGGATCGGCGCGACTTGAAACAGTGTCCCTGCCTTCGACCGCCAGGCGAGACCCTTGATCGCTGGACCAAAGCCGATGCTGAAGCGCTCGACGCGCATTCCGCACCAGCGCGCGACGAAGAAGTGACCGGATTCGTGAACGATGATGAGGAACGCTAGCGCGAGGACGGCAGCGAGCCACCCGAAGTAAGCGACCACGCCCAACGCAGCGACCGCGAGCAGGACGTACACGCCATGACTATAGCAGCGCGATCGTTCGAGAACGAATGCGGACGCTCGTGCGATTCAGCTCCAGCGAGCGAACGCGCGAAATCGGCTGACGGTGGCCTTGGCGGCGACGCCCGTCGGTCCCGCCACGCGGATCATCAGGCTGCGAGCCTGCAGGCGCTTCATCAGGCGGCGGTGCATGGCCGGTCCGAGGAGGCGAGCCCCGCGGAACGCCGCGAGCGCGCGCACGCGGTGGGCGACGGTGTAGCGAGTCAGCGCGACCTCGGCATCGCCCTCGTTGGCGAGCAGACGCCGGCAGGCTTCACCGACACCGTCGAGGGAGGCGCTCGCCACATCGGGCGTCGAGACGACGAGCAACGTGCCCTGCGCCCGCGAGGCTCCGACATCGATGCCCTTGCCGCGGCCGGAGGCGTGGGTGACGCGGAGCTCGGGGACCTCGGCGCGAAGCAGTGCGAGGACGGCGTGCGAGTTGTCGCCCGAGTCCTCGTCGATCGCGATGATCTCGAACGAAAGGCCGATGCCGCGGAGGTGCTCGGCGGTGCGGCGAACTGCGATCCCGACGGCCTCCTCGTCATCACCGAACGGCAAAATGACGGAGACGTCGAACCGTGCACCCTCGGACATCGGTTCAGGAAGAAGCACCATCCATGCCTGCTTTGGAGTTCGGTGTCATCGCACGAATGGCGGACGATCGTCACGTGATTGCAGCGACTTGGACACGCCCGGTCGGGCAGTGGTCGGACCGCAGTGCGCAGGGTTTTACGCACTGCGGCGCCGAGGCCGAGTCACGGGTTTCTCACCAGGCGCGTCGCGACGTTCTCCCACCCCAGATCGGCTACAGCCGCGCGGAGCTGCTGTGCATCCGGCGGCTCGGACAAAGTCTGATCGATTGCGGCTGCCAGCTCGCGCGGCCGGTCGGGCCGGACAAGCACTGCGGCCGGCGCGAGCCCGGGCAACCCACCGACCGCGGATGCGACGACCGGTACTCCGGCGGCCAGCGCCTCGAGCGCGATCATAGGCATCCCCTCGGTCCGCCCCGACGGCGTTACCCGCGACGGCACGACGACCACGCTCGCGTCGCGCAGCAGCCGATCGCGCTGCCTGGTATCGACCGCGCCGAGGAACACGATCGAGTGCGGCGGTTGTCCGGCCGCACCGGACACCGCGAAGTCCGAGTCACTCGATGTATGCGGCGGTTGTCCGGCCGCACCAGACACCGACCGTTGGCGCGCGCGCGCCTCGAGTCGTGCGCGCTCGGGACCGTCGCCGGCGATCACGAGGCGCACCGGAGCGCGCAGGTGCGCGAGCGCGTCGATCGCGACGTCGACGCCCTTGATGTCGACGAGGCGCGCGGTGACCACGATCGTCGGTGGCTGGGTAGGCGTGTGACCGACGCGTGCAAACCTCGCGAGGTCGAGGCCCATGGGTTGGACGATCGCGGTGTCGATCCACGCGGCGAGAACCGGTGCGGCGTCGCGCGCGATTCCGCGGAGCGGCTCACTCACAAACGCGAGCTGCGCGCCACGGCGATACAGCAGGTGGAGAACCGGCGCGAGCAACTTCATGCGGCGCAGCGTGTGGATGTCGCCGCCATGCGCGATCGCGAGGAGGGGCACGCCCGAGGGCAGCGCCGCGAGCGCAGACGGCACGAGCCAGTGGGCGATGATCGAGTCCCAGCGCTGCGCGCGTCGTGACACGGCGAGCGTCATCCGCGCAGCGATCAGCGCCGCGGCCGCGAGCGTTCGCACGGGATGCCGCTCGAGGTGATCCGGCGCGCCGCCGTGATCGAACAGCGAGCTCGCGATCCACGTGACCGATGGCGGTGCCTGCGAACCGGTTGCCTGCGAACCGGTTGACGGCGAACCGGTTGCCTGCGAACCGGTTGCCTGCGAACCGGTTGCCGCCGAACGAGTTACCTGCGAACCGGTTGCCGCCGAACCACTCGCCGCGGCTGCGGCGCGTCGACCGGGTGTGCCGGCCGCGATCACCTCGACGTCGTGGCCGAGTGCTCGCAGCGCCTCGACATGCGCGGCGACGAAGCTGCCGGCTGGATCACCGGGGGTGCGTGGGTACGACGTCGTGATGACGCCGAGCTTCACTGCGGAGACCGCTGCGTCGACCGGTTCGTGGACCCGCTCGTGGACCCGCTCGCTGACCTGTCCGTCGACCGCTGCGCCGCGCCCGTACGACGGCGGGCCCGCGCGGCGAGCCGTGTGCCCCACGAGCGCAGCAGGACCCACGGAATCGGATGGATCGCGGTCCCGAGGTTGATGCCGCTCTTCCAGTGCTCGCCGTAGATCGGCCGCACCGGTACGTCGACGACGCGCATGTCGGCGCTGTGCAGACGCGAGAGCAGATCATTTGGATAGCCGTAGCGCGGGAACAGATCGTCGAGCGCGATCGCTTCGAGCGCACTGCGGTGAATCGCGGTGTAGCCGCACTGCGAGTCGAACACGTGGTGGTACCCCGAGGTCACGCGCGTGGCGGCGGACATCAGTACATTGCCGAAGATCCGCGTCGGCGGCATCGCCTTCCAGATCTCGGGATGCAGGAACCGGTTGCCCTTGACGTAGTCGGCGGTGCCAGCCGCGATCGGGTCGAGGAGTGCGGGCAGGTCGCCGGGATCCATCTGACCATCGCCGGCCATCACGACGGCGACGTCTGCACCGAGCGCGAGTGCGCGGCGATAGCCGGTGGTGATCGCGCCGCCGACGCCGCGGTTCGCGGGATGTCGGAGAATCTCCACTCCGGACGGCGTCGCGCGCTGCAGAGCCGCGAGCTCGGCCTGTGCACCGGTGTCGTCGGTCGACGCATCGTCGATCACGATGACGTCGTCGACGAAGTCGGGAACCGTCGCAACAGTCTCGACGATCGCGCGGCGCTCGTTGAAGGCCGGAATCACGACGGCGACGCGAAGCGCACGGTACATCGCAGCGGTTGTAGTCCCTCGGGAGTCCCGCGTCCACCGCACTCCTCGATCGTCGTCGCCGTGTCACCCCCGCGTGGTACAGCCAGCCCATCGACGAGGGCGTTGTGCTCTCGGGTCCAATCAACGGGGGCAGGTGCTCCCGGAACACAAAGAAGATTCGTCATGGCCGGTGGAGTCAACAAAGTCATCCTCGTTGGAAACCTCGGCGTCGATCCTGACATGCGCTACACGCCGAGCGGGCAGGGCGTCTGCGAGCTGCGGATCGCGACCAGCGAGAGCTGGAACGACAAGAATGGCCAGCGCCAGGAGCGGACCGAGTGGCACCGGGTGGTCGTGTGGGGCAAGCGCGCGGAGGTCTGTTCGAAGTACCTCTCGAAGGGCCGCCAGGTCTTCGTCGAGGGACGGATCCAGACCCGCACCTACGACGACAAAGAGGGCAACAAGAAGTACATCACCGAG
>JAYUYE010000427.1:0-1666 GCA_043752985.1 Myxococcales bacterium | reverse complement strand
TGCTGTGCGTGCGGAACGGATCGTCGCGCTCACCCCACTTCGCGGTGGTGATCGTCGTCGGACCTTCGAGGAGGGCACGCGCGCGAGCTTGTAAGACGGCGTCGCGCCGGCCACGGACCACCCAACGACGTACTGCTCGGCGGTGCCACCCGCCGGCGTCCACCGCGCGATCGAGGAGTTCTGCTCGATCTCATCTTCTCTCAATCCCCGCGTGGAAAGGAGCCATTGTCGCCCGCCAGTCGTCTACCTTCGTACCATGGGAAGGATCGCAGTGATGGGCTTCGCGCTGCTCGCGGCGTGCGAGCAGTCCGGTGTGCAGTTCATCGTCCACGTCCCGGCAGATTTCGGGGAGGATGGCGATCCTCAGGTGCAGCTGCCTGACGAGGTCCGGCTGTTCGTCGGGCTCGGTGAGGAGCACGCGGTCAAGCTCGCGCCAGAGGGCTTCGCCCAGGGCGCCGCGCGGAGCGGAACGTTCTGGCTCCGCGATCCGGCTAACCTTCCGGACGTCGACCGCGCGCCGATCAGCGCCGACGCGCCGGCCGTGTTCTCGTTCGAGCACAGCGGAGATCTGGACGAGCTCGGGATCGTGGTCGCGGTCGGCTACAGCGGCGGTGTGCCGACCTCATCTGCGGCCGTGTTCCACGCGAAGTTCGGTGACGGCCTCGTACAGAGGTACCGCATGGGTCTCAACGGTGCAGCCGATCCGCGCACGCCCGCGATGCGCGCCAGGATCAATCAGCTCGAGCTGTGGGGCGAGGGCGAGTGCGTGCACGTCGAGAATCGCCGCAGCGATGTCGAGGACCAGGAGCACCGCACGGCGTTCATCGTTGGCTCGGAAGCGGATCGCGACTGCGACGGATTTCCTGAAGGCGATCCGCGCGAGTGCAATGCCGAGGTCCATCTTGGCGTCGGCCTCGCGAAGGAGCCGTCGTGCGTGTACCTCGGCGCGGCGACCGCCAACCGGTGCACGATCGGCGCGGCACGCTGCCTCGATGGCGTCGGCGATATCGATCAGACGTGCGGTCCGACTCGGTACTGCGCGGCGCCGGAGATGTGCCGCATTTGCAGCAACGCGCCGGGCTGGGACTGCGCGCAGGACTACCAGGCGACACAGCTGGGCACGGTCGGCGGGTACGGCCTCGAATGCGCCTTCCCGGCGATGGAGGAGAGCCCCGGGTTCGACGAGCTGTGCGGGACAAACGTGTTCGCGAGGATCACGCCTCCCCCCGGCACCACGTGCGAGGACGTCAAGGTCAAGGCAATCGCTGATCTCGCCTTCAGCGACACGTTCACGATGCGAACCGCGAACGAGACGGCGACCGTGAAGGTGACGGCGCAGGGTTGTATGCTCAAGCTCGAGCCCCGTGGGCGGGTCACCCACGGCTTATTCGCTCGAACCTTCGGCGCACTGATGCTCGTCGACCTCGATGGCAACCGCGGTCTCGGCGTCCCGGTTCGTGTGCGCGTGAAGCCCGCCCTCACTCCCTGCGACATCGCAAGCGCCGAGTGCAGGTGGATCGATAACGGAATCAACCCGAACGCCTGCGTACTGCTAGGTCCCTGAGCAGCCTCGGCGGAGTGATCGTGTTCAGGGTCGAGCGTGAGCGCGCAGGATCTCCGCGAGGCGGTAGGTCAGCGCCACGAGGGTGAGCCCGCTGTTTGCGAT
>JAYUYE010000426.1:0-1668 GCA_043752985.1 Myxococcales bacterium | reverse complement strand
CTCAGGCCCCGCGACCCGGCGCGAACGAACTAGAGCGCCGCGGTCAGCGCTTCGTCGAGCGAGTCGAAGATTGCCTGCGCCTCGGCGGCCGGAATCCCGAACACATCGGCGATCCCGCCGAGGAACTTGAGCTCGTCGTCGTGGACGTCGTGGTCGCAGAGCGCGGTCACGCACGCGAGCTTGTAGGCCACGCGACGCGCCTCGGGGTCGAGGATCGCGGCGGTCGCCTTGAGCCGGCCCTGGAAACCCTCGGCGGCGAGCTGCTGAGCGAGGTGCTCGAACATCTGCACCAGGAACGCGGGCTCGAGCTTGGCGTCGAGCCACGACTGAAGATTTGCGACGAGATGATCGATCTCCTGATCGGTGAGCTTGTCGTCGGCGGACGCGGCGAGGTACGCGACCTCGAGCAGCGCGAGCAAGGTCGCCGCCTGCGGATCGTCCGAGGTCTTGTCGACCACGTTCGCGCCGGCGCCGAGGCCGGCGGGGAGGGTCTTACCGAGAGCGCGACTGCGATCTTGACGCTGGGTGTCTTCCATCTGCGCGCAGCATATACCGAACCTCGACACCTCTCTGGTCCGGCTCGATCCCGAGATCGTCGGATCAACGCAGTAGCCGATCGACGGTGCTAAGGTGCGCGCTCTCATGTGGTCCGACATCGTCGCCATCTACAAGGCGTCGAAGAAGAAGCGCGACATCAATCGGTTCACCGAGTGGATCGCGCGCCCACCTGCGGCCGTGTTCGTCTACCTGTTCGCGAAGACGCCGATCACGCCGAACCAGGTGACGTTCCTGTCGGCGCTGGTCGCCGCGGCGGCGGGTGCGATCCTCGCGCTCTTGCCGCATTCGCACATGTGGCTCCTGGTCGGCGCGCTCGTGTTCGAGGTGTCGTTCGTCCTCGACTGCGCCGACGGCCAGCTCGCGAGGCTTCGCAAGATCGCCTCCCCTCTCGGCCACTTGCTCGACTTCCTGATGGACGAGCTCAAGGCGATGCTGATCTTTGGCTGCGTCACGGTTCGGCTCTGGCAGGAGATCCAGGACGAACGGATCCTGGTCGTCGGGCTTGCCGGTCTGTTCTGCCTGGCGGCCGGTCTCACGTTGACGTCGTTCACGCGGCGGCCGGAGTACGGCGCCAAGCCGCCGACCGAGGACGGCCAGCCGGCAGAGACGGGCGGCCGCACAGGCATCGCCGGCCTCGTACTCTCGCCGATCGAGTTCGCAGCGCGGATCGTCGTCCACTATCCGCAGTACATCTGGATCTGCGCGCTCGCCGATCGCATGGACCTCTACTTCTGGGCCTACGCGGCGGTCAACGCTCTCTATCTGCTGAAGACACTGGCCGGCATCATGCTCCGGCTCGGAAGGTTCTCGTCATGACGATCAAGCGCGCCATCCTGATCGCAGCCGGCCGCGGCAAGCGCCTCGGCGCGCACACCGAGGAGATTCCCAAGTGCATGGTGAAGGTCGGCTCGAAGCCGATCCTCGGCTGGGTCTGGCAGGCGCTGTCGTCGGTCGGCGTCGAGGAGCTCGTGGTGATCCGCGGGTACCGCGGCGATGTCCTCGAGACCTTCGTCCGTTCGCTCGTGCCGAAAGTTCACTTCGTCGACAACCCGGAGTGGCAGACCAACAACGTGCTGCTGTCGATGGCGTGCGCCCGCCGCTACTTCGATC
>JAYUYE010000425.1:0-4485 GCA_043752985.1 Myxococcales bacterium | reverse complement strand
CTGCTGCTGCTGCTGCTGCTTCGGCTGCTTCGGCTTGACGACCGGCACGGCTGCCGAGCCCGCCGCCGCATCGCCCGCGGGTGAGACCGCTGCGTCCGCCGTGATCACCTGCGCAGCGCTCGCGTCGATCACGTCGCCCGCATCGATCGGAAGCGCGGCCGCAGCGCGGGGCGGTGCGCTGCTACCCGAGCTACTGCGGCGCATCGCGATCACGACGACCAGAACGACGAGAACTACGAGGCCGACGCCGATTCCGATTCCGAGCAGCCGGCGTGGATGCGGCAGCACGGTGGCCGCGCGGGGATTGCGACCAGGTTCTGTCGCCGCGCGCCGATCGCGACCGGGGTTCGTCGCGGCGCGCGGAGCTCTGCCGGCGTTCACGGCGCCGCTCGCATCGCTACCCACGGACAGCGCAGCACCCGTCGCGAGACGGCCGTCGACCACCGGCGTCCGCCCGTGCTCGCCCGATGCGGTCCTCGCTCGCGGCGCCTGGCCGGGCCGCGGACTGGCTCGATGCGCATCCGGCGCGCCGCGGTCGGCGTCCGGGCGACGTTCGGGCAGCCTGACCGCACGTGTGCTTGGCGCGTTGGTCGGTGCCGCGGCCGCCGGCGCCAACCTATCCGCGACTGGCGAGACCACCGGCGCGGCGCCCCCCGCCGGACCAGGAACGCTGGACACGGCGCTCGCTGCGTCTCTGGCGGCGCCGCGAGCGACGTCGAGCGCAGCCGCCGCAGCGGTGCGGTCGGTCGCGATCAGATCGAGGAGCTTGCGTGCTTCCTTGGCGGACTGCGGACGGTGCGCCGGATCTTTTTGCATCAGCAGGCGGGTGAACGCCTCGAGCAACGGATCGACCGCCACGCCGGGGACCCGGATGCCCATCGGCGGCGTGGCCAGCATCAGGTTCGCGCGCGCGACGTCGACACCGTCGCCGTCGTACGGAAGCTGGCCCGTGAGGAGCTCGTAGCAGATCACGCCGAGCGCAAACAGATCGATGCGGTGATCGATGCCGCCGCCCATCGCGTGCTCGGGCGCCATGTAGTGCGGCGTGCCGAGCACCAGACCCGCCGTGGTCAACCGGTCAGCCCGGCCGGCGACGACTGCATCGTCACGCAGGATCGCGATACCGAAGTCGACGATCCTCGGACGCTCCGTACCGAACCGGTCGCGCTCCACGATCACGTTGTCCGGCTTGAAGTCGCGATGGATGAGGCCGTGCTCGTGTGCATGCTGCAGCCCATCGCAGAGCTGCTGGACGAGGTCGATCACCCGGTTCGCCGGCATCGGTCCGGTCATCAGCGAACCGAGCGGTTTGCCATCAGCGAACTCCATCACCATGAAGTGGATGCCGTCCTCGGTCTCACCGACGTCGACGACACCCACCACGTTGATGTGGTGGAGCTTGCCCGCGAGCTCTGTCTCGCGATCGAACCGCCTGCGCAGCTTGTCGTCGAGCAGCAGCCGCTCGTGCAGCATCTTCACGGCGAATGGCCGACCGACCTTGACGTGGCGAGCCTTGTACACCGTGCCCATCGCGCCCGCGCCGAGCTGTTCCTCGATCTTGTATCGGGACGCGAACACCCGCCCGATCAGCGGATCGACGTGGTTAACCTCGACACTCACGAACGCACAGCATGCGATGGATCCAACGTACGCGCGGGCAGCGATCGGGTAGCGCTTGGCTCACGCACGTCTCACGGCACCCTACATCACCGATGCGCTTCGCCAATCTCGTCGACGCCGAGCACGGTGCGACCGAGATTGGGTCCCATCTCCCATGTCCAGCCCGCGTCGTGCGTCAGCCAGATCTGGCCGCCATCTCCCGCGGCGTATCCGACGCCGTCCCACGCCGACGAGTACGGCACGAACAGCGTCTGCAGATCCGCGCTGCCGGCCCGCTGGAGCAGCACGCGGCCATCGGCGTCGACGCGCGCGATCGCCCCCGCGCTCCCCACGGCGAAGCCCTCGCCGCGGTCATCGATCCGGACGTCCGCAAACCGGACGCTCGGGTCGACCATGAGTGGCGTCCACGTGCGGCCGCCATCGGTGCTGCGCGACAGACCCGCACCCGCGAGCAGTACCGTCTGGCCATCCGCGGACACCGCGATCGCATCGGCACCGGTAATCGTCGTGCGCTGCACGAGCTGACCGCCCTCGTAGGACCAAATTCCGCCGTCGTCGCTGACGGCGAGCACCGTCTCGCCCGCGCGCGCTGCTGAGACCGAGCGGAACTTCGTCACGCCGTTGCCAAGGTTCGTCCAGCTCGCGTCGCCGGTGACGAACGCCGGGGTCGCGGTCAGGAACACGCCGTCCCCCACCACGAACACGGGACCCGTGTCCTGCGTCGCGATCGCGTGAATGTCCGCGGTGGTCGGTAGCGTGTGGGACACCCACTCTTCACCCGCATCGTGGGTGTACAGGAGCGTGCCCTTGGCACCGCCCACCCACGCCTCCGCCTCGTAGCGGCACGCGATGGTCGTGAGTCGTTCGGTCGCTCCGAGGTCGTACTCGGTGGTCGCCGCGGTGGTTGGATCGAGGTTCACCATCAGGCCCTCGGTGCCGACGAACCAGCCACCACCGCCACCGCCTCCGGTGCCCTTCTTCTTGCAGCCACTCATCGTCAGAGCCGCGCCACACAGCAGGATCGCTACCTTGGTACGCATTGTTCCTCCGTTCATGGATAGTCACACGGGAGAGGAGGGCAGCCGGCCGATGTCGCGGCGCCCGCCGAACTTTGTGACAACCGCACGGGATCACGCGGGAAGTAGGGCTCCGATCAGCACATCCGCTCGATCGATGGCCCGCTGTGCGCGCTTCACGATCTCGGGAGGTACGAGCCGGTGGCGAGCGGCCGCGGTGACGGCCCGATCGATCTCGCGGACCGCGATCCACGCGCGGTGATGGGCGGTGAGCCGGCGCCGGCTCTCGGGTGGCGCGGCAAACCCGTCGGCGAGATCGCCGCACGCAATCGCGAGGGCACCGACCAGATCGACCGGCCCGGGGCCGGCGAGCGCGGCACCGAACCGGCCACCGTCTCGCGCGGGTTTGCCTCCGGGCTCGGAACGAGCGGCTCCAGAGTCTGTCGCGCGCGAGATCGTCGCGAGCTCGCACACCGCGCTGGCGGCCGGCAACTTCGCGGTGCGGGCTCGCTCCCTCTCCCGCGCCAGCAACCGTGTCGCGAGCTCGGCGAGCGGAGGTGCCGCGGCAATCACCGCGCGAAACGAAGCATGATGCTCGAGAGGATGAGGAGGTCGGCGTGCGCGCATGCCGTCACCATGTTCACGGCCCGCGCCAGCACCCCGCGTGCGTGACCTCGCGTGGTTGCGCTGCCTGGGGTCCGGCCGCTGGACAGAGCGGACGCAGGGCGCCGGACACCGGACATTCCGCTCGGCCTCGGCATCGCCGACGGCACCAACTACGCGCTGTACGGCGTGCTCGGCTCGACGGGCCCGATCGGCCTTGTCTACACGATGATCGACCGCGCCCGTACGGTCGTGCTGGCGGCGATGGGGCTCGTCGTGCGGTTGGTCGCGACGCTCGTCGCGCAAATCAGGCCAGTGCAGCGACCGAGCCGACCGCGCTCGGGGTACGCGACCTCTACAGATACGCGGGATCGCGGTACTCGCCGAGCTCGCTGCGGAACAGATCGCAGATCTCGCCGAGCGTGATGTGGACCTTCACCGCGTCGAGGATCGGTGGCATCACGTTCTGCTTGTCGTCCCTGAGCGCCGCGCGGACGGCCGCGAGGGCGCGCTCGGCCACCGCCGGATCGCGCTTGCTGCGATACGCGACCAGCTTGTTGATCTGATTCTGCTCGGCCTCGTGATCGATCTTGAGCGTGGGGATGTTGTCCCCGTCGTCGGGTGTCCTGTACTTGTTGACACCGACCACGTTGCGGCGGTGCGTGTCGATGTCGCGCTGGAAGTCGAACGCAGAGCGTGCGATCTCGCGCTGCGGGTAGCCTTCCTCGACGGCCTTCACGATGCCACCCATCGCGTCGATCTTCTTGATGTACTCCCACGCCGCCGCCTCGACCTGGTCGGTCAGCGTCTCGATGAAGTAGCTGCCGGCAAGCGGATCTGCCACGGCCGCGACATTGGTCTCCTCGAAGATCACCTGTTGGGTGCGCAGCGCGAGCTCCGCGGCAGCCTCGGTGGGTAGCGCGTAGGTCTCGTCGAAGCTGTTCGTGTGAAGAGACTGCGTGCCACCGAGCACGGCGGCGAGCGCCTGCATCGTGGTGCGGATGACGTTGTTCATCGGTTGCTGCGCCATCAGCGACACGCCGGCGGTCTGCGCATGCGTGCGGAGGAGCCACGACTTCGGGTTCTTCGCGCCGAACTGCTCGCGCATGATCTTCGCCCACATCCGGCGACCGGCGCGGAACTTCGCTATCTCCTCGAAGAAGTCGTTGTGGACGTCCCAGAAGAACGAGAGACGCGGAGCGAACTCGTCGACGTCGAGGCCGGCCTCGATGCCGAGCTGCACGTA
>JAYUYE010000424.1:0-4489 GCA_043752985.1 Myxococcales bacterium | reverse complement strand
GTCCTCGCGATCGGAACCGCCACCGCGTTCGCCGTCGCAGTCGGCGCACCCGCGGCGCTCGGTGCGGCGATCGGATCGATCGCGCCCGCTGTGTATGCCTTGCTCGTGGTGCGCCGAGCGGTGTCGCATCTGGTGCCCGACACGTTCCAGTCGCAGCCGTTCGGCGCCACCGTACGCTGAGGTAGGTGTCCGGCTAGACACCGACGCCGGGTCGCGCGTTGGTAGATGGATGCGCTGTCCTGAACCCTCCGGATCCCGCGAGGTTGTACGTTTGTCGCTATTTCGGGTCACGAAGTGACCCCGGAGGCACACGTGGGGGATGGAATGGAGACAGCCGTCGCGAACCAGCTCTCGGGTGGGCCCACCGATCCGATCGGCGCGCTGATCCGCGACGGTCAACATCGAGACGCCCTCGCCGCGTGCGCGAAGGCGCATGGCGCGACCCTCGGTCGCCTGTGCATGGCGCTGCTCGGCTCGCAGGCCGACGCGGACGAGGCCACGCAGGAGACGCTGCTCCGCGCCCACCGTGGGATGGGCAGCTATCGCGCAGAGGGCACCGTCAAGGCGTGGCTCTGCGGGATCGCACGCCATGTCTGCGCGCACACGCTCGAGACGAGGCGCAAGCAGCGCGAGCTGCTCGAGGTCGTGCCGGCGTCCGAAGCGGAGCACGATCAGTTCGCGGTCCGGCGCCGCTCGCGCGCGATCCGTGAGGGTCTCGCAAAGCTCAAGCCGACCGAACGTGAAGCACTGGTGCTCCGCTACGTCGCCGATCTCAGCCATCGCGAGATCGCTGTCGCCTGCAACCTCGACGAACCGACGGCACGCAAGCGGATCAGCCGCGCCCTCGCCCGGCTCCGCTCCGTCATGCCCCAACAGGAGATCGAATGATGTCGACGTGCAATGAAGTCCAGGACGAGCTCGCGGATCTGGTCGCCGGAGATCGCGATGCGATCGCGCGCCACTCGGAGCACCTCGCGAGTTGCGATGCGTGCCGCGATGCACGTCACGAGGCGACCGAGCTCGCCGCGCGCGTTGGAACCGCCGGTTCCGATCACGTCTCGCCCGACGATCTCGTGGTGCGCGTGCTCGCCGCGGCCGCGTCGCCAGCGCCCGACAAGGAAGCGGTCGTCGAAACCGCGCCCCCGGCCCGCAAGCAAGACTCCAGGAGCGAACTGAAGCAGGCAGAGCCCGCCCGCGCGACGCCGATCCGCAAATCGAACCGCGCGTGGCTCGCCGTCGGTGCGGCGGCCGCGCTCGCCGCCGGCGTCAGCGTCTACGTGAAGTCGTCCACGTCCGACGACGGTGCCCCCACCACGAGGACCCCGGCCGTGGCGACGCCGACGATGCCGAAGGGCTCGATCGGCACACTGGCCTCGATCGCGCGTGCCTCGGCCGATGGCAACGATGGCGTCTCGATCAAGATCGGCGATGCGTGGCGTCCGCTCAAGAAGGGCGAGATCCTGCGCGCCGGCACGACCGTCAAGACCGACGAGCGCACTCGCGCGGGGCTCGATTTCGCGGACGGCACGACGCTCGTTCTCGATCACGGCACCGAGATCGCGTTCGATGCCAAGGAGCCGCGCAAGCTGACGATGACCGCCGGCCGGTTGTCCGCGGACGTCGCGCACGTCGACAATCGCCCCGCCTCGATCACGACGAAGGCCGGCACGATCGACGTGATCGGCACCAAGTTCGTTGTCGCTGCGACCGCCACGCTGACGTCGGTCCAGGTCGTTCGCGGCTCGGTGGCGCTCACCGCCACGGGCGGCAAGCGTGAAGAGATCCATGCCGGCGAAGAAGGCCTGATCGAGAACGGCGCGCTCAGCGTCGGAGCGGCACCGTCGCTCGCCGCCGAGCTCGGCTGGTCGGAGCTCGCTCCCAAGCCGAAGGCCGTCGACGACACCACCGCTGGCCTCGGCGCACTGCGCGCGTACAAGCCCGGCGAGAAGCGTGATCGTGACTGGAAGCTCGCGCTCGCCAAGCACGACGTCAAGGTCCGGATCTCCGGCCCGATTGCGCGCACCGAGATCACCGAGACGTTTCGCAACGATTCGGACGTCACTCTCGAGGGCGTCTATCAGTTCCCGCTTCCCGCCGACGCGCAGATCGATGGCCTGGCGCTCGACATGGCGGATCAACCGACCGGCTTCATCGATGGCGCGTTCGTCGCCAAGACACGCGCCGCCAAGATCTGGCAGGGCGTGATCGACAAGGCGGCGCCGATGCAGATCGCGCGACCGTCGTCGGAGATCATCTGGGTTCCCGGCCGCTGGAAGGATCCTGCGCTCCTCGACTGGAAGCGCGGCGGCCGGTTCGAGCTCAAGATCTATCCGATCCCTGCGAAGGGCGCGCGGACCATCAAGCTGTCGTACACGCAGGTCGTCACCGCGCGTGGTCCGTTCCGCCAGTACGTCTACCCGCTCGCGCACTCGGTCGACGGTTCGACCGTCGCCGACAACTTCAGCGTCGATCTCGAGGTTCGTGGCGCACTGCCCGGCCTCGTTCGCACGGTCGGTTACACGATGACGCCCGACGCGAATCGCAGCAGCGTCAATGCGCTGACGATGGCGAGCAGTGCGTTCGTGCCGAAGGGTGATCTCGTCGTCGATTACCGCGCAACGGATGGTGACGCCGAGCTCCGCGCGTGGACGTTCACGGGGGGCGCGGCGGTTGGTCCGAACGAGAAGCTGTCGACCAAGAAGGACGTCGGTATCGATCCGAAGGTCATCGAGGCGCAGCGCGTCGTCGCTGCTGACGCACGGCCGACCGCGGTGCTCGCCCTGCGCCCTGCCCTGCCGCGCTGGCGCGAGACCAAGCCGCGCGACTTCGTGATCGTCGTTGACTCGAGCCAGTCGATGGTCGGCGAGCGGTTCACTCGCGCCACCGAGCTCACGCTCGGCCTGGTCGAGCAGATGGATCGCCGCGACCGGTTCACGGTCGCCGCGTGCGATAGCGAATGCCGCCGCATGGGTGAGCTGCGCGCGCCGTCGGAGGCGGCCGCGAAGGAGGCCCGCACGTGGCTGTCGTCCCTGACGCCGGCCGGTGCGAGTGATGTCGTCACGTCGATCCGCAATTCGGCAGAGTTCGCAGGCAGTGACCGCGAGAAGTGGGTGCTCTACATCGGCGACGGCTTCGCGACCACCGGCTTCCGCCGCGTCGCGGACGTCGAGCGCGCGTTGACCGAGGTCGCCGACAAGGGCGTGCAGGTCACCACGATCGGCATCGGCGGCGACGCAGATCTCGCGCTGCTCGCGGCCGCTGCGCGCGGCGGTGGCGGTACCTACCTCGCGTACGTCCCCGGTCAGTCGGTCGAGATCGCGGCGCTCGCCGCCCTCGAGTCGACGAACGGTGCCTCGCTGCGCAACGCGACCATCGAGCTACCGAGCGGCCTCGCGGACGTCGCGCCGACGGTGCTTCCGACCATTCGCTCCGGCGAAGAGGTGTTGATCGCTGCTCGCATTAACGGCGAGATCAAGGGCGATGTGATCGTCCGCGGCATGGTCGGGGGCCAGCCGTACGAGCAGAAGTACCCGCTGAAGCTCGACGTCTCGACGTCTGCCGGCAACGGCTTCGTGCCGCGCCTGTGGGCGACGCTCGCGATCGAGCAGATGGAGCGCTCGGGCGAGGGTAACGACAAGATCAAGACGATCGCGCTGTCGCAAGGCTACGGCGTGATGTCGCGCGAGACCTCGCTGCTCGTCCTCGAGTCGGCCGCGATGTTCGATGCGTTCGGCGTCGATCGGACGCAGCAGGCGGCGAAGTGGACGGGTGAGGAGCAGCTCGACGAGACGGTGACCGCCGGTACGATCGCGATGAACAACGCCCCCGCCGGCGCCACCGGCACGGGCGCCGCGCAGGCGGCCGAGGCGGTGCTGTCTCTCGACGAGGGGTCGATGGACAAGAAGGAGTCGGACCAGGCGAATGGCAGGAAAAGTCCGTCGAAGACCCCGATGGCAACGGCGGCGAAGCCAGCGCCGCGCCCGGATGCGGCTCCGCCCCCGCCCCCGAAGACGGCTGCTCCGGTCGATCTCCGGGGGAAGTCGGCGACGCGCGGCGGCGGCCGATCCGGCGACGACGCGTGGGATGGCGCCGACATGAGCATCGGCGCGGAGCGCGGCATGGTCGCGATGCGCCGCACCTGGGTGCGCGTGCCGAACGTCTCCGCCTACGCCGGCGTCGGTGACGGCATCAAGAAAGCGATTGCCGCGAACGACGCCGCACTCGCCGCGAACCCCGACAGCCGCGAGAAGCACCGCGCACTCGTTCAGGCGCTCGCGTACGCCGGTGAGATCGACCGCGCTCGCGAGATCGCGAACCGCTGGCTCGAACGCGACAAGCTCGACCCGCAGGCGCTCGGCTACCAGGCCGACCTTCTCGGCCGCGACGGTCAGCGCGAGCTGGCGCTCCGCACCCTCGCCGGCCTGATCGATCTCGATCCAGATCGCGTCGAGCTCCACGAGCGGATGATCCGCGCCTACGAGATGGCCGG
>JAYUYE010000423.1:0-10655 GCA_043752985.1 Myxococcales bacterium | reverse complement strand
ACTCGATCGAGTCGACGGCGGATCAGGCAGAAGCACTGGTCCAGCAGGGCCGGTGGGCCGAGGCGGAGCGCCACTACCGCGAGCTGATCGGGCAGACCCACGTCATCAACTACGAGTACGACGACTGGTTGCGTCGGCTCGGCGAGATCTATCGCCACCTGAACCGCGGACGCGAGGCCTCGTTCGTCTATCTCTACCTCCACTACTTCGACATGGCGCGCGGCCAGCTCGTTGATGAAGAGCACGTCGGCCTGCGCGCGCGGCTCGCGGAGATCGAGAAGAAGTGGACCGAGGCGGCGCAGCTCTACAAGCAGGCGAAGCTGCCGGTACATGCCGCCGTCGCGTTCGAGCGCGCTAAGCAGTACACGGAGGCGAGCGCGGCGTGGAAGGCGCTCGTTCACACCGCCGGTCTAAGCCATCGGCCGTACGAAGCCGCGCTGATCCACTTCAACTACGGACTCGCCGCGGTTCGCCTCGAGGCCGGCTCTGGCGAGGCACGGCGCGCGTTGATCGAGAGCCAGCGCAAGCTCGAGCAGGTGGCCGATGACTTCGAGCAGGTGGGCGAGCTCGAGCGCGCGTTCGACTGCTTCCAGATCTTGCTCAAGCTCGGCAAGGAGAGCTCGCAGTTCGAGAACCTCGCCGAGGGCTACGTCAATTGCATCCGCGTGCTGCGCGACGACAACCTCAAGTTTTACGTCCTCCAGTACTACGAGGACTTCATCAAGCTCGCGCTCGAGCGCGGTGAGCTCCACGCAGCGGCGACCCTGTACCAGGAAGCCGCGGCATTCGCGGCGCGCGCGGGTCTGCCGTACGACCGCCACTACCAGCACAAGAGCGCGCTGACCTGGATGCGCTGCGCGGACAAGTTCGTCGAGACCGGCGTTCCCGTGCAGATGACGGAGAACGCACTCCTCGCGGCGGCATCGCAGCACTCTGCCGTCGGCGACTACCCGGCTGTGCGTGAATGCTTCGAGAAGCTGGCCGGGCTCGAGCTGCCGGATCGTGCGAAGAAGCGGTTCTCGACGATCGCGCAGCGCTATCGCGGGCTCGCCGCTCCGCCGGTCGAGCTGCCCGGGCTTCCCGACTATCTCAAGCAGCAGCACGCCTACGCGGATATCTGGTTCGTCGATCTTCTCGAGTGGGAGATGGACGGCGATCCGTACTCGGTCGCAGCGTCGATCGTCGGCGACCTGCGCTATCCGAACGGCATCCGTCGCCGCGCGCTCGTGGTGCTGCTCACGCTCGCCGATGCGCAGAGCCGCAAGCAGGACGGCGATACCGAGACGCTCGTCCATGTCGCCGAGCTGCTCGGCGAGCTGCAGTCGTACGCGGCGCTGTCACCGCTCGAGAAGCTGTTCGCCGCGCAGGACCCCGTGATCCGCCGCGCTGCGGTTCGCGCCCTGCGGTTTCTCTACTTCAAGCGCTCGTTCGTGATCGTCCGCAAGGCGCTCGCGGATCAGGACGCCCAGGTTCGCGAGGCGGCGCTCGTCGCGATCGGCGGCCTCCACTTCCCGCACGCGTTCAATCCGCTCGCCCGGATCTATCGCGAGAGCAACGATCCGCGGGTGCGCACATCGGCGCTGCAGTCGATCGGAAAGATCCAGACCGTCGAGGCCGGGGAGTTCCTCGTGATGGTCCTGCGCCAGGAAACAGGCAGCCTTCGCGACGCCGCGCACCAGGCGCTGGCACAGATGGACAACGCGGACGTGCTCCCGATTCTGCGCCAACACCACGAGATCGAGACAAACCCACAAGTACGCGAGACGCTCGGCGAGCTCCTGCGACGTCACTGATCGTTTCGGATCCGGCACAAGAAAATTTCGGACGATACGAGGCGCCCGAGATTTGGCAGACTACTCGCGTCGATGGGTGAACATCCGGGGTCGGCCGTGGGTGCGGTCGATCTACCAGCGTCTCGAATTCTTCCCGTGTCGGGGACACGCCGTCATCGGTCTGTCCTCGGTACCGCGGGCATCCTGTTGTTCGTCTGCATGTTCCTGCCTGCGATGAGGGGCTGCGGTTCGGCGCCCGTGTCGCCGCTCGATGTGCCGCCATTCTTGCCGCCGTATCTGTTCGGCCTCGTGTTCGCGATCATCGCGTCGATGCGATCCTCACGCGCGGTGGCCGCCGGAGTGATCGCCGTGCGGTTCCTGGCGACGCTCGTGGCGTTCGCCGGATTCATCGTGTTCTTGATCGCGCCGTCGATCGGCATCGTCGAGCTCACGGTTGGAATCGTGCTGCTGACCACGATCGGTGTGAACGGCGTGTCCGAGACGCGGCTCGCGGCAGCGACCGTGATGATCGGTCTTTTGTGCACGGGCTGGTTCGGACTGTGGACGGCGAGCGTGGATGCGCTCTATGGCGTTCACCTATCGCTCGCGAGCTCGATCGGCCTCCTCGTTGGTGGCGTCGTGTGGCTCGTCGAGACGGTGATCCATCCCAGCGCTCTCGTTCCGCGCGCGGTGGTTCGTCGCCGCTGATCCGTGCCATGCTCGCGTTCCATGAGGGGAATGCTCGTTGTTCTGCTGTTCGCGCTCGGCTGTGATTCGAAGGCCACGGCGTCAGATCCGCAGAGCGCGCCTCCTCGGCCCGAGCAGAAGTCGAAGGAGTACGAGAGCTGCGGCGCCAGCATGCACTGCGCCGAGAACCTGCGCTGCATCCGAAACGAGTGCCTGCGGACCGCGCGCTCGGTCGTCGGCGACTACTTTGGCGTTGTCGGCTATCTCGCCTCGACCAAGAACGATCCGGCGACGTCGGTGGCGTCGTACAAGTCCGCGCTTGCCCAGTACGACGTCGAGAAGATTCCCGTGCCGCCCGATGTCGAGTGCGCGTATGGCGCAGCGCTCGCCGCGGGTCGCGCGAACAAAGAAAACGCCGAGCTCGCCGCGCGCGTGCTGCACCGCTGCGTGATGGCCATGCCGGTCGGCAGCAAGGCGCGCTGGGACGCGCTCGGCTCGCTCGCCCAGCTCGGCATGGAGTCCGGCCTCGACCCGATGCTGCTCGGCGCCGAGAAGACCGCCGACGTCTACCTGACGAGGGGCGCCACCAAGCCGCGCAGCGAGAATCTGTCAGTCCAGATCCAGGTATCGCCACCGCCCGCGAAGACGTTCCCGCTGATCACCGAGAAGCTCAACGAGCCCGAGATCCGCAACGGATTCCTCGCGTGCTGGGACCCGTTTCACACCGCGTCGAAGAAGGACGTGATGTCGGGGACTGTTGGCTTCAAGTCCGGGTTCGTGGCTCCGGAGTACGAGGACGAGCCCGGACGGTTCGTCCTCAAGTTCGACCCGGCGGTGGCGCTTCCCCCAGGCCCCGAGGCGGCGGCTGACGCGTGCGTGCGGGCTATCGTCGAGCCCGCCATCAAGACCCTCAAGATCTCGGAAGGTTTCACGACCAAGGTCACCGTCACGGTGAAGTAACCTTCGGCGTTTGAGCTGGGCCGTGGTAGCAACGGCGGTTGTGAGCGAGCTCGCCGACCTGCGGTCGATGACCCTCGAGGACGCGGAAGCGTTCGCGGTCACCCAGGGCTGGCCGCGGTTTCGTGGCGAGCAGGTCTGGCGCTGGGTCCACGACAAGGGCGCGCGCAGCTTCGACGAGATGACGAACCTGTCTCCGAAGACTCGCGAGGACATGGCGGTCGTCGCCACGATCGGTTGCCTGACCGTGGCCGAGGTCCAGACCTCGAAGGACGGCACGCAGAAGCTCCGGCTCGTCACTCGCGACGGTGCATCGATCGAGAGCGTTTTGATCCCGATGGGCGAGCACGTCACGCAGTGCATCTCGTCGCAGGTCGGCTGCGCCGTCGACTGTCAGTTCTGTGCGACCGCCAAGCTCGGGCTCAAGCGCAACCTCGATGCCGGCGAGATCGTCGACCAGGTCTACCTCGGTCGACGGCTGCTCGCCGAGACGCACCCCGAGATGCGGCTGTCGAACATCGTCTACATGGGCATGGGCGAGCCGCTGCACAACTACGACAACCTCATCAAGTCGCTCAAGATCCTGACGAACGACAAGGGCGCGAAGCTCGCGCAACGTCGGATCACGGTCTCGACCTCGGGCCTTGTCCCCAAGCTCGAGAAGCTCGGCAACGAGACGGTGCGCCCGAATCTCGCGGTCTCGCTCAACGCACCGAACGATGCTGTGCGCGATGCGATCATGCCGATCAACCGCAAGTGGAACATCGGCAAGCTGCTCGCCGCGCTCAAGGCCTACCCGCTCGAGCAGCGTCGCCGGATCACGTTCGAGTACGTCCTGCTCGCCGGGGTCAACGATTCACTGGCAGATGCATCGCAGCTCGCGCGCCTGCTGCGCGGCTTCAAGTGCAAGCTCAACATCATCCCCTACAACCCGCACCCCGAGGCCGAGTATGCGCGCCCGAGCGCGGCCGCGATCGAAGCGTTCCAGAACGAGTGCAAGCGGCTCGGCATGTCGACGTACCTGCGCATCCCCAAGGGCGACGATATCGATGCCGCGTGCGGCCAGCTCGCGAACCGCAGCAATGGCTCGGCGATCGTCCCGTTGCGGATCCGCAAGAGCGGGCTGCCGCCCCCGCCGCCCGTCGAATGAACGGTTCCCCGGGTGGCAGTTCCCGCGCGGGCTCACGGCGGGAATATAATATCGCCGGTGATGGTCGCTGCCCCGCCGGTTGAAGAAGCGCCGCCTCGGCGGTTTCTTCTGCGCCCGGCAGGCGTGCTCACGCAGCTGTCGGCTGCGAGCTGTCTCTTGCTCGGCACGATCGCGCTCGTGCTGGTGCAGCAGAACAAGAGCGGCGGCACAGCGCTCGTGATCGCGTGGGGGCTCGGCGCCATGGCGGGCCTCGTGTTCGGGGGGCTGATGGCGCGCGGTGGTCTGGTCAGCGTGCTCGGCGGCGCTGCGCTGGTCGCCGCCTTCGGGATCGTGCTGCTCGTGATCGACTACGACAGCCTGCGTTCGATCTTGCGCCTGCTTCCCGAGTCCGACGTCGACATGATCGCCGACATCGTGGTCGGTGCGGCGATCGTCATGCTGTCGACGGCTGCGCTCTGCCTCGCCTCGATTCCGCAAGCATTGCGGTACGGACGCGCGTTGCGGGACGCCGAGGCGGACCAAGCTGTCGGCAGCGCGTCGCTCGCGATGGCGATGCCGGCCGCGAACCGGACGCTGCCACCCGGGGCTGTGCCATCCGGCGCATCGACGGGCGAGCTCGACGAGCGATTCTCGATTCCTTCGTTACGCCCGGCTGCCGGTGGTTCGTTCGGCCAGGCAGGCAGCGGACCGCATCCGTCGACGAAGCCCGGTGTTCCAGCGGTACGCGCAGCGCACGACTCGGGCGCGGAGACCAAGCCGAGCACCCCTCAGCTCGGCGCGCCGCCACCGTACGTCAATCCATATCCGCCACCGCTGGCCCCGGGGTACAGCGATCCGTACCAACCGCCGGTCGCGCACGGTGGTCCGCCGGGCCCGGGCGAGTACGTCGATCCGTTGCAGCCGCATATCCCCACGGCCGCATCGACCGCGCGCGGCTGGACGCCATCGCCTGCACGCACGACGACCACGCTGATCCTGCGCCCGAAGGCGGAGGAGACCCGGTCGCGACGCCGCGTATACTTCATCCTCGGCGGCATCGCGGTCGGCCTCGGCGCCGGGGTCGGCGTGATGGTGTCGTCGATGGCGAGCACGGGCGCGGTCGAGGAGACCCGCTCGGCGAAACCTGGATCGGGCGCGGCGAACACCAGCACGACGAAGCCGACGAACGCGGCGGCGACCACGGCGGAAACCGGCTCGGCGCCAGCGCCGCTCGCTGGATCGGCTGCGGGCTCCGGCTCGGAAACCACGTCCGTGGTTCCCGCGATCGATGCGCCCCCCGAGGTCGTGGCACCAAGTGTCCCGATCCGCAGCTTCCTCGCCGCGCAGCGCGACGCGATCGCGAAGGCCGATGCACACGGGCTCGTCGAGCACGTCGCACCGACCGCGTTCGCGTTCGGGATCAACGCAGAGGACGTCGCCGAGGGGCGTGTGGCGATCGAGGCGATGCTCGCGAAGACTCTCGGCGACGCACCACCCGACGGCTTCACGGTGACGTCGAAGTACCTCGCCATTGGCGAGGCGAAGAACCACGCGTGGGTCGCCGAGGAGCTCGAGCTCTCGGACGGAACGTCATCGCGGCGGATCGCGATCACCCAGCTCGCCGCCTTTCTCGACGGCACGTGGACGACCGTCGCCTTGCACTGGGGCGCGCCCGTCCCCGACTCGCTCGCCGAGCGGCGAACCATCCTCGGTACGATGCCGAAGGCCCGTGCGGTCGCGAACAAGGCCGACGGCGGCGGCGATCTCGACAAGGCCGTGCGCGTGGCATTCGCGTCACGCGCGGCATTCGTCGATGCGCGCAGCGATCGCGACGATGCATTCAATTTCGGCAGCGGCCCCGGTGAGCGCGCGACCGGCGGCGCCGTCAAGCGCCTGTTCGCCCGGCTGCGCTCCGAGCTCAAGCTGGTCGGTGGCGCGCGCGTCGTCGCTGGCAGCACGTGGGATCCCGCGCAGAAGGACGGCGCGTGGATCGGCTTCGCTGCGTTCAATGCCGACTACACGTACAAGAGCCGCGCGGCGACCGATTTGACCCAGACGTTCCGGGTCCTCGCGATCATGATCCGCGAGGGCGAGAGCTGGACGATCGTCCAGACTCAGTTCTCGAACGGCGGCCCGGTCCGCTGATCAGCGAGCGAGGCCAGGAGCTGCGAGCGTTAGCGACCGAGGCTAGCGAGCTCTGCGGTCGAGAAGAAGAACGCAATCTCCTCCTTGGCAGTCTCGGCTGCATCAGAACCGTGGACGGCGTTGCGCTCGATGTCCGTCGCGAACTCCTTGCGGATCGTGCCGGCGTCGGCCTTCTCGGGGTTCGTGGCGCCCATCACCTGACGGTTCTTGGCAACCGCGCCCTCGCCCTCGAGGACCTGCACCACGACCGGACCTTCGGTCATGAACTTCACGAGGTCACCGTAGAACGGACGGTCCTTGTGGACGGCGTAGAACGCCATGGCCTGGGTCTCCGTGAGGCGCACCATCTTGGACGCCAGGATGCGGAGGCCAGCGGCCTCGAGCTTCGCGGTGACACCGCCGATCGCGTTCTTCGCGACGGCGTCTGGCTTGATGATGGAAAACGTACGCTCGATGGCCATGTGAGACTCCTTGGAAAGCGCGGAAGCTAGTCGAGGAAACCTGGCGCGTCAACGCCGTGGAAACGCGAGCTTGGCGAGGGCGAGCGCACCTTGCTTCCACGGCACGCGGTGGGTGACTCCTGCGGCCCCAAGTTGGTCTGCGTTCATGCAGTACCAGTCGTAGTTGCGGACCAGCGCAGCCTTGTTCGAGTGCTTGGGCTCCCAGCCGAGCTGGGTGCGCGCCTTGTCGATCGACACGAACGAGTCCTGGGTGACCGTCTCGTAGATCCACGGATACAGCGGGGACAGCTTCACGCGCTCGAGCACGCGCAGGGCCCACAACGCGGGCGCAACTGGCAAGCCGCGGATCTTCCGGCCGTGCCCCGCGGCGGTGAACACCGCCTGAAAGTCCTCGCGGAGCGTCGTGAACTCGGCTGCGCCGATGTTGAACGTATCGTTCGCCTGCGCGGCGGGCAGGGTACCCGTGAGCTCGATCGCGGAGCACAGATCCTCGACGTCGAGCAGCTGATAGCGATTGCTGCCGGCACCGAGGATCGGAAAGTCGCGGCCCTCGCGTGCCCACTCGTACATCAGCGCGAACACGCCGAGCCGTTCGGGACCGACGAACGACTTCGGGCGCAGAATCGCGATCTCGCGGCCCGCGGCGCGCGCACGCAGGCAGACCTCTTCCGCCTCGACCTTCGCGATGCCGTACGGTCCGACGCCGTGCATCCGGTCGGACTCGGTCAGTGGATGGTGGTCGGGAACGCCATAGACGGCCGTCGACGAGATGTGAACGACGCGGCGCTCGCCGGTGCCCTCGAGCACGGTGCGCGTACCATCGACGTCGATCGTGTGGATCTCCTCGGGCGGGTACAGCGGCAACGCGGCAGCCGCGTGGACGACGACATCACAGCCGGCAATCGCCCGCTCGACATCCGCGCGCGACCGGATGTCACCACGGTGCTCGGTGACCTTCGAGCGCTCGGGATAGTCGAATGGCTCGCGATCGAGCGACGACACGGAGTGCCCGCGTGCCAGCAGGTGGCGAACGAGGTTGATGCCGAGGAACCCGGCGCCACCGGTGACAAGCCAGCGCATATGAGACCTCTGTAGCACGCCAGGCCTGCGCATTTACAGGGCGCGCCGTGCGGTGTGACCTCAGCCGCGCGCGGGCGCGGACGCGAGGACCTTCGCGAGCGTCGAGCCCATCTCGGCCGGCGTCGCTGCGACGGCGATGCTCGCTGCCTGGAGCGCAGCGATCTTGTCCTTCGCTGCGCCCTTGCCGCCGGAGATGATGGCGCCGGCGTGACCCATGCGCTTGCCCGGAGGTGCCGTCTGGCCGCCGATGAATGCGGCGCACGGCTTGTCGATATGGTCCTTGATGAACTGCGCGGCGCGCTCCTCGGAGTCGCCGCCGATCTCTCCGATCATGAAGATCGAGGAGGTACCCGGATCGTTCGCGAACCACGCGAGGGCGTCGATGAAGTCGGTGCCCTTCACGGGGTCGCCGCCGATACCGATCGCCGTCGACTGACCGAGCCCGAGCTTCGTGAGCTGGCCGACGACCTCGTAGGTCAGCGTGCCAGAGCGCGAGACCACGCCGACGCCGCCCGGCTTGTGGATGTAGCCCGGCATGATGCCGACCTTGCACTGACCGGGCGTGATCACGCCGGGGCAGTTCGGACCGACGAGCACGATGCCCGGGTACTCGTTGTCGAGGACGTACTTGACCTTGATCATGTCGCGGGCAGGGATGCCCTCGGTGATGCAGATGATCGTCTCGATGCCCGCGGCCGCAGCCTCGAGGATCGCGTCCGCCGCGTACGGGGGCGGTACGTAGATCACGGTCGTGTTGGCGTACGCGAGGCGCACCGCTTCTTCGACGGTGTCATAGAGCGGAATCTGCTCGAGCCCGGCGACCTTCGCGCCGCCCTTGCCCGGCGTGACACCGGCGACGACGTTGGTTCCGTACTCGACCATCTGCTTGGCGTGGAAGGCACCGGCCGAGCCCGACATGCCCTGGACGACGAGACGGGTATCAAATCCGACGAGGACGGACATTAGCGCTGCTCCTTGGCGGCCTTGACGACCTTCTGTGCACCGTCGGCCATGTCGGCCGCGGCAGTGATGTTGAGACCGCTCTCCGCGAGCATCTTCTTGCCGAGCTCGACGTTCGTGCCCTCGAGGCGCACGACGAGCGGCTGCTTGAGGCCGGTCTCCTTGACCGCCTTGATCACGCCCTCTGCGATCGTGTCGCACTTCATGATGCCGCCGAAGATGTTGACAAAGATCGCCTTCACGCCGGGATCTGACGTGATGATCTTGAACGCTGCGGTGACCTTCTCCGCCGTCGCGCCACCGCCGACGTCGAGGAAGTTCGCCGGCGAGCCGCCATAGAAGTTGATGATGTCCATCGTCGACATCGCGAGGCCCGCGCCGTTGACCATGCACCCGATGTTGCCGTCGAGGGCGATATACGAGAGGTCCCACTTCTTGGCCTCGATCTCGCTCGCGTCTTCCTCGTTGGGATCGCGCAGCTCCTCGAGCTCGGGGTGACGAAACATCGCGTTGTCGTCGAAGTTGATCTTCGCGTCGAGCGCGAGGACCTTGCCGTCCTTCGTCGTGATCAGCGGGTTGATCTCGAGCAGGGACATGTCGAGTTCTTCGTACGCGCGCGTCAGCGAGCGCATGAATGCTGCGAGCTCGTTCACGACCTTGCCGGTCATGCCGAGCGCCTTCGCGAGCTCGCGCGACTGATAGTCCTGCCAGCCCGTGGCCGGGTTGACTGTCATGCGGATGATCTTCTCGGGGTGCTTCTCGGCAACCTCCTCGATGTCCATGCCGCCCTCACGCGATGCCATCACCGTGTTCCGGCCGGTCGCGCGGTCGAGCAGCATGCCGAGGTAGAATTCGTGATCGATCGCGAGGCCCTGCTCGACGAAGATTCGCTGGACCTTCTTGCCCGCGGGGCCAGTCTGCGGTGTGACCAGGGTCATGCCGAAGATCTTCTTCACGGCTTCTTCGGCGTCGGCCCTGGTCTTGGCGACCTTGACGCCGCCGCCCTTGCCGCGACCCCCTGCGTGGATCTGCGCCTTGACGACGACGATGTCGGTGCCGCCTTGTTGCTGCACTTTCGGGATCGCCGCGATCGCCTCTTCGACGCTCGTGGCTGCGATGCCGAAGGGCACCGGCACGCCGTACTTCCGGAACAGCTGCTTCCCTTGATACTCGTGGATCTTCACGGAACGGGTCTATCACGACCGGCTGGGTGTCGGTGCCCAGCCGGCCGGTCGTGACCGCGACCTCGGTGCAGGTCACGGGAGTCGTCTAACCCCCTTCGGGCGCAACGCAGACGCTCGTGGTCCGGCCGGGCCTGCCCGGGATGACCGCGTGGTGATCACCCGGCTCGTAGAGCTCGAGGCCGTTATCCATCGCCGGACGCCTCCGCGAGGCGTGGGCCATCCCCCTCGGGTGGATCGCGATTCAGTCCCGGTCGGAGAGGATCTTGAGCGCGATGTTGCC